>JADLFC010000011.1 GCA_020845775.1 Deltaproteobacteria bacterium | reverse complement strand
TCTACTTCCTATTTGAGCTAGGGAGTTAGCGTTGGAGAATGAAAAAAAAGTAAACTCGCCATTGGGCCACCTAGAGCGAAAAAAATCCGTATGTTCGCAGTGCACTAAATCAAAGGCATGAAAGCCGTAAGTCTCAACTAGAGTTGGGATGGCGAGCTGCCGATATGGTGTCTTATCAAGGCGTGTAGGTATTACTACTCCGCCGTTTTTTTCAACAATCTCTAAAAGCCTGCCGAACGAACCACTATAACAGTAATCCGAACGCCCATAAGCCTCTGGGGGAATTTTTAGCTCCTGCAACACATTGCAAATATCTTTTGAGTGAAGCTCCTCTGGGAACAAGGCCGTAATAAAAACCTCGCGACAGTTATTTAAAACACAGCGGAAATCTACTCCCGGTATTACAGTGAGAGGCACCTTATGCGCCGCATCTTTTACTAAGTCTACAAAGGACGCAGTGTAGTAATCAGTAACGGCGATAATCTCTAATCCCTTCACCTTGGATAAGCGCACCAACGCCTCGCCAGTCTCAATGCCACCTGTGGAAAAATAACCAACAGAAGCAGGCGAATGAATCCTAAGATCAACCGCAAATTTTCGCCCTTTCGTAGGCTCAGCTGCCATAAATTTGGACAACATCTTATTGGCGCCGGCCCTTCGCTTCCGAATATCTTCTTTGTTCCTACGGCTTACTTGCTGAAACGCCGCTAAAGCCCTTTCGTCTGGAGCGGAAATTACGCCAACTTGAGGCTTATCACCTACACTTGCCGTAGCACTCTCAACAGCGGGCCTGTTTCCGTCCTTTGGCGCTAAAACATTTGGAACATCTCTCGTGGCCTTTTGCCTATTGCGGGACTGAGTCGACTTAAGTTTAACATCTATAACTTTTTCTTTTTCGCTCTTCTTCTGGACTGGTGGTTTCTTGCCAGTCTTCCGAGCCGCTCGCGGAAGTTTTGTAGAGCCGCTTTGAATGTTAGCCATGGAGCAAATATTCCTTTTAACCTAAGAAGTCTCAACCTTTTCCGTAGTCTTTACATCACCCTCCGGCGCGGAACTACCCTCACTCGACGCTATAATCGGCTTAACTTCGGCCTCTATTTTTTTCTTTCCGCTATTGTTCTTTGCCGTCGCTCTTTCAATATCTACTACTACCGAAGCCAGTGCCTTTTTTACGAAGGCGCGCAAATCCGAGATCTGCAGGTCAACTCTATCGCTATCGTGCGAGATTTCGAGCACCTGAGACGAAACGCGATCCAACCTTACCGCAATACTAGCTAATTTACTCGTAAGCGCATCGAGTTTACTCTCCAAAACTCGAATATCGCTAGAAGTGGGTAAGCCCATCAACCTAACAATGGTGTTAACAGTAACCTCACGGTTTCGCACTACACTAGACGCGCTTGCTGGCGACGAACCCTCGGAACGCTCAGGCTGCACTTCTGAGCCAACATCGCCATCCACTAAAGACTCTGAGCTATCTCCATTTTTGTTCGACTCAAAAGGAGTTTCGCTATTTTCCTCATTCATTTGCGAGATATTATTAGCTTAGTCAATAAAAGTTACAAAGTGACACGTAACTAGGCGCATTAAAAGAGCCAAATGCTACTCTACTCTAGCGGCCAGTTGCTACCTTCTTCGCTTCTGATGTCGGTTCTGTGGCAAGAGATTCACCGCTTTCTTCCGCAGGCGAATCAGATACAAGGCGCTGTATGGCCACGCGCTCTACTCGATGGTTTTCTACCTTTTCTACGGTGATTACCGCCGCCCCAGGCTGAGAATTGTCCTCTGCGGGCTCCTTATCCTTAGGTTCTGCCTCCGCGAAAACCTCCTGCTCATGCCCATCGACATCGCTGCCATTCCCAACGACAATCGACCCATTGGGGTTTAGAATTATTCTATCCCCCTCGCTCGCAACACGGCCTAATTGAGTAAAGATGAATCCAGCAATAGTATCGTAATCACCCTCAGGAAGTCCGAGTTCGAATCGAGAGTTTAGATCCGCAACTAGCACACCGCCATCCACCACCACGACACCATCCTCCTCAACGATTACATCGGTCTCATCGGCGTCGGACTCGTCAAAAATATCTCCAAAAATCTCCTCAATCAGATCCTCTAGCGTTACCACACCATCGACGCCACCGTGCTCGTCTAGCACTATGGCGATATGCAGCTTCCTACCTTTAAACTCAGTAAGCAAACTATCAATGCGCTTAGTCCCCGGGATAAAGTAGCTTTCGCGCATAATTCTTTTGACGTCGAATTCCTTAACCTTATTATGCTTAATGCACTGAGAGACATAGGGAAGTATGTCCTTTATGAGTAAGACTCCTAAGACGTCATCGACTCGCTCGCCTACGACCGGAAACCGCGAATGCCCAGACTCATTCACTACTTCTATTACCTCCTCCAGCGTAGCGTCGGCAGAAACCGTTACTACGTCTGTTCGAGGCGTCATAACTTCGCGCGCTACAGTATCGGAAAAAGAAAACACTCCTTGAAGCATTTGCTCTTCATCTTTGTCCAACAACCCACCTGCTCCACTTTCAGAAATTAGCATCGCGAGTTCCGCCCCCGAATGAACCCGCTCCAAATCTGAAGGCGCAGTAACTCTTAACATTTTTAAAAATAAGCGTGCCGCGCCATTAAAGAAAAAAACAAGCGGCTTACATACCTGGCTAAACAGGAACATAGGCCACGCTAAGACTCTTAATGTGAGTTCTGGGTATTGGATGGCGACGGATTTAGCAGCAAGCTCACCAATGACAATGTGGAGAAACGTAATGACGATAAGAGCAAGGGCAGTTGCAACGCTATGAGACATCACAAACGCCGTAACCTCTCCTAGCCAGGAAAACATTCCTAAGAACAATCTCTGAAAAGTGTGTTCACCCCACCAACCTAAAACCAGGCTTGCAACGGTAATTCCCAACTGAACGGCAGATAAACTACCATCTAGGTCTTTAATAAGCTTAAGTGACTCTTTGACTCCGAATTTTGAAACCATCTCTGGGCTACGCAATTTTGTTTCGCGCGCCCTAACCATGGCAAACTCTACGGCCACGAAGAAGCCGTTAGCAAGAACCAGAGCAAAGACCAAAAGAATATTTGCAAGCCCAAAAATCGAATCGTTCATTTAAATATGTAGTTTAAGTGAGCTAACAGCAAAGAAAAAACTATACAAAAAAATAGAAGCGAAGCCACCTAAAACAACCTCGACCATCTGCTTAATAAAGTTTTTGGAAAAAAAACAACAAAACCGTAACGAACAGACGGGAAAGCTTTTATTCGGCCCAGATGCTGACTTATGATTGTAACTAATACTAGGAGGCTCATTCACCCGATAAGTATCTCCCGGAACACAACTATTTGTCAACCAACTTCTATTAAGGCATTAAAAACACGAGAGAAATTAGCAAGAACTAACAGCTCTATTTAGGCTTGATGGCGGGTCGTCAAAAAAGCGCTTTCCGAGAACTTGTGGTTGCTGATAATGCATATGACATGGAAGAGAGTTCGATTTACTTAGCTACGCGAGAAATACTCTGGAATATCCCCGCGGTTCCAGATGTTATTATAATGTACTTTTTAGCTGGCGTTTCGACGTTAGTATTTTTTTGGGGGATATGGCGTCGGCTTGAGCTTTGGGCTAGCGGTAGGGCCGATCGCAGTCGGCTAAAGTTCGTATTTAGGCGGCTTAAAAATGTCTTCGTCGACGTCGTTCTTCAGCGTCGCGTTAACCGAGATTCGGCAGCTCGAATATTTCACCTGCCAATGTATTTGGGGTTTATTGCTCTCTTTGTTACTACCGTCATAGTATTTTTTCACCATGACTTTAATTTCGACATTTATCGAGGGCCATTCTACCTAATCGTTACAGTATTTAGCGATGTGCTAGGCCTGGGACTGCTGTTTGGCGTACTAGTCGCCTTTCGACGGCGAATGATTGAAAAGCCCGACAGAATAGCAAGTGGAACTGCTGACTACTTTGTATTGCTCTTTCTTGCCCTGCTTTGCGTTCAAGGTTTCTCACTAGAGGCTTTGCGCATACATGCGACGAAGGACGCCTGGGCACTTTTTTCTCCTGTAGGATATTTAGTTAGTTTAATACTCTGGCCACTTTCCGAATCGACAATTAGGCTAATTCACTACCTTGTCTGGTGGTCACATACTGTTTGTGCATTGTCGTTTGTCGCTCTGATTCCCTACAGCAAACTCTCACACGTGATTTTTTCTAGTCTGAACTTGGCCTTTCAAAACCTAGAAAGACAAAAAGGTGAGCTTGCCTCACCCGGCGACATCGAAACTTTAATCGAAAAAAGTTTGGAAGGCGATGATGAGTTTCAGGTCGGCATTAAAGATATTAGCAATTTTTCATGGAAGCAGCTCCTAGATCTCGATGCCTGCACTGCCTGCGGGCGCTGCCAGGAAGTATGTCCGGCACATATATCGGGTAAACCTCTCTCGCCAAAAAACCTCATTTTAGACTGCCGCAACCACTTATTGTCTTTGCGCTCACTTGGCCAAGTGGGCGCAAAACGCGACATTTCGGGCACCTCTTTCGGCATTCGCCAAAAGCTTAACGCCGTAGATAGTTTTCTCATTAAGTCGCTAAGTCTCGATTCAGGCCGTTTTAATCAGCACGCCTCCGTCTCGCAAGCCATTTCTAAAGATGTAATGCATGAAGACGTTTTCTGGTCTTGCACAACTTGTAGAGCCTGCATGGAGGCTTGCCCAGTGGGGATTGAACACGTCGATTTAATTGTAGATGTTAGGCGCTCGATGGCTCTAATGGAGGCTAAGCTGCCAAGTGAAGCACAGGCCAGTTTTCGCGCTATTGAAACGAGAGGAAATCCCTTTGGCCCGAGTCACATTCGCACTGAGTGGACTAACGGTTTAGACGTGCCAATATTGGAAGCTGGAAGCGAGGTTGATTTGCTCTATTGGGTCGGATGCGTATCGGCCTTCGACAAGCGCAAGCAAAAAATTGCCCAAGCCATGGCAAAAATACTAAACGCAAGCGGGCTAAAATGGGGAATATTAGGAACCGCGGAATGTTGCACCGGCGACTCGGCTAGGCGTTTAGGAGAGGAAAATTTATTTCAGTCTCAGGCAAAAAAAAACATCGCAACAATAAAAGCATACAAATTCAAAATGCTCCTAGCGACCTGTCCTCATTGCTTTAATACGCTAAAGAACGAATACCCAAAAATTGATAGGTCCTTCTTGCCAAGAGAAACAATAGTATTGCACCACAGTCAGTTAATTAACGAGTTAATTCGTGACCAATTTATCTCGCTCTCTAAACCACTTGCTTCTAAAATCACCTATCACGATCCCTGCTATCTTGGGCGTTATAACGACACGTTTGATGAGCCACGCGCTATCTTGGAGCACGTCAGCGAGTTGCCGCTCCGCGAGATGCCTCGTTCGAGAGAAGGGGCGCTTTGCTGTGGCGCTGGCGGCGGACATTATTGGTTTGACATCAAGATAGGGAAGCGAATAAACGTTCTAAGGGCCGACGAAGCGCGTGCGACCGATGTTGATGTCGTAGCTACTGGATGCCCTTTTTGTATGCAAATGCTTGAAGATGGTGTAAAGTTAACGGGCACTGGCAGCGAGGAGAGGGACAAATCTAGCAACCTTTTGGTAAAAGACATTGCTGAACTCGTTGCCGAGCTCATAGAGGAATAACGCATATAGCAATACTGGCCGTGTAGGCGTACACGCCATTATAGGCAAGAGTTTTTCGCGCCTGCCTATGCGCCAGCACTTAGAATCGGTGAACATGTTTAATTTTCAGGCTTTTAGATTTGGCGTTTCTAATTCGGCGTGGCGTATTCCATTTAGCATAGGACTTTTTTTGGTCTTTCTTGGCGTCTTAATTATTGCCGTTCCCGAGTTGCTCGTTGCTATGCTGGCTACGGTAATTATTTTTTCTGGTTTTAGCTTAATCATTCTAGGATTGAGGCTTAGAAAAATCGAGAAAAAGCCGAGCTACAGCTTGTTCGATACTTTTGAGCAGTAGCTAAGCACCAATGCAGCAGGAAGAATGTCTCGTCATTTCTCGCACGCGTCGTTATGTTGAGCTTGTTACTAAGAATGGCGATATTTGCCTGGGTCGCGCTCTTAACAGCAAGTTAGATACCTGTGTCGGCGACAAAGTATTAGTTAGTCAAGAAGGCAGAGATAAAGTAGTCACTGAGATTCGCGAAAGGAAAAATTGCCTATCGCGCTCGTATTTGGGAAAGCAGAAGCAGCTCATAGCTAATCTTGACTTGTTAATAATTGTCTCCGCACCGGAACCTGCGCCAAATGCTGTTTTTATAGACCGAGTATTAGTAGCATCGACAAATGAGGGCATTGCACAAACCATTGCTGTAAACAAGAGCGATTTAACAGATGAGCTCGCTCGCGTACAAAACATTGCCAAAATCTACCAAGAATTGGGATACGAAATAAGCTTTTTAAGCGCCAAGAGTAATTTGGGCGTCGATGAGTTAAGAATGCGCCTAGAAAATCCCGAACTAGAGATAGTCGGGTTGGTGGGAATTTCTGGTGTCGGTAAGAGCACCATGCTAAATCGCCTGGTTCCAACGGCAGATGCAAAAACTCGAACTGTAAGCGAGAAGTCGGGCCAAGGCAAACAAACTACGACGCAGGCCTACGGCTATATAATGCCACGAAAATCTGCTGCCATGCCGCTAATCCTCGTCGATTTACCAGGCCTGCAAAATTTTGGAGTTTCGCACTTAAGTGCCTTAGAAGTCCGCAATGCGTTCTTGGAATTTTCGTCTTTCGAGCGGGACTGCCAATACGCAGACTGCTCGCATACAGTAGAACCTCAATGCGGGGTGCTAAATGCCCTTAGGGAAAAGCAAATTGCCGAAAGTCGCTATGCCTCTTACCTCAATATTTTGGAAGAATTAAAAGCATCTCGTCCATGGTAACCCGACACAGAACCTTTGCATGTTTTAGCGCAAAATAGTATACCGTTTTCCAGTCGATTGCTTCAACGTTTCTTTTTTTTGGAGGGGTGTCCGAGTGGTTGAAGGTGCTTGATTCGAAATCAAGTGTGCGTTAACCCGCACCGGGGGTTCGAATCCCCCCCCCTCCGTAGTTTTTAGCTTGAAGTTGGGTGGATTGGATGGTTCAGAGTTTCGTTCTGTGTTGAGTCTGGCATTGTAAATGGTAAGTTTCCACGCAGAGCATTAACGCTAGTTTTGGAGTGGTATCAGCAGCACAAAACAGAACTTCAAATCAACAACTATATCGGTCGTTATCACTTGCGCTGTAGGTGGCACTTTGCTAGTAGCCCGTTGATGGAAAATTTATTTGACCCAAATTTACTAGGAACTTTTGCCCTTTTGGTGGGCCTTGAACTAGTCCTGGGAATTGATAACATTCTGGTAATTTCTATTATAACCGGTCGTCTCCCAAGACAGGAACAAAGCATCGCTAGGATTTCGGGCTTAGGCCTAGCTCTACTATTGCGCGTTTCTATGCTTTTTGGCGTTACTTGGCTGCAAAAGATGAGTTCGCCCATACTTGCTTCTCTCTCCGTGCACGATTTGGTTTTGCTAGCAGGAGGCTTGTTTCTTCTTTACAAAGCGGCAAAGGAAATGCACCACGTGGTGGAGTTATCGAGCGATCCTGCTAATTCCGAAAAGATTGCACTTACCTTCTCGTCAGCAGTTACGCAAATTGTCGCCTTGGACGCAGTGTTTTCGCTCGATTCTGTAGTGACCGCCGTGGGACTTTCGGAAAATATGCTAGTGATTGTTGGGGCCGTAGTGGTTTCTTTTGCACTGGTATTGATATTTGCAAAACCTATTGCAAATTTTGTCCTAAGCAACCCCACACTAAAAATCCTCGCGCTAGCATTTCTTCTCTGTATTGGCGTGACTCTTTGCATGGAGGCATTTCACCACGAAATCCCCAAACCTTATCTCTATTTGCCAATGGCCTTTGCACTTGCCGTGGAATTAGTCCAGCTCCGCTACGACTACAACCGAAAACGGCGCGAAGTTTAGCGCACAATTCCACCTTGAACCAGGTTGTTAACTGTCTCTAGCTGGCGGATCTCCTCCTTCAGTGAGTAAACCGATATCGTCTTAGAGTTTAGCAACTTATCCAGTGGAAAGCTTAACGGCACATTGTAACTCAAAAGCACCTTTGTGTGATAAGAATCCTCGTCGTCGATTCTTATACTAAAACATCTCCCATCGGACTCCAAGCATTTTTCGGCGAAATGCGCCTGCGGAAACACAGCTCGAATTTCTCTAGCCCCCCTCTCAATGGCCGCCTTGTAATCCGTAGTCATAATAGTTTCACCCAACTGAACGTTCGTCTCGTTGCTAACAGAAGAGCAATAAAAGAACGTTCCGTCATCACAGGCAATCGGTCGCTCAGCACTGCGACCGAGATAAACCATCTTATCGCCATCCCGAGGAGTCGTCCTCTTGTTTGTTCGAGTAGGCGCACAACTGCCAAGCTCTAATTTTGGCTGCCCTCTAAACGCCCCCAAAAATTTCATCTTGCTCTGTAAGCCTTCCCCCTCAAACGCATACACAAATTCTCCTCCCTCGTTCTTCTCATTAGCCTCGGCAAATTGTTTAGCTGCAAACTCCCTTAACATCTCGTCAAGCCCAGAATACTTCCTATGCTCATCATGACATTCGGCATCTGCGATGCCATCGCGATTGAAATCATATACTGGTGGTTGAAGCACACTTCCCCAATAGATCTCGTAAACTGGCTCTATAAAAGGATAAACCGACGAGATACTAGCTTTAGTTACTCCCTTATCAACTACTCGAATATTTTCATCGAAATTTCGCAAATACTCCTCCCAAGAACCACCCTTCTTTCCACCCTCTGCCTTTACAGCCGCTATAAAATCCCTAGAATTTGGCTCCTCCCACTTGGGCAATATTTTGCGCTCAAACTGTCTAACCCAATGCTGCTCGTCTCTAAGCTCATTGTCACTAACTACTCGCAATGCCTCTCCCTCGATTGGGCGACCATTATACATCGGAATAGTCCAGCTATCCTCCCAGCGATCGTTTGTAATATCGCTCCAGTCAAACTCAATCTCATTCTCGGGAAACGATACCGCCTCCCTTGGAAGCCTGCTTTGTTTAATATTTAAGTCTCTCGCAACTCTCTGCCACTTCGCTCTAAGCTCAGAAATACCTCTGCATTCGTCGACCTCGCCCACCTCACCCATCGGGGCGTCCTGACAGGCATGAATTCTAGCCTGAGGCGCCGAAGCGCTGCAATTATCCGGAATCGAACCTACCTCAAGTTCTTTTCTCGTTTCTTCCCAACCACACACCTTTACATCAACACCCGCTATTAGCTTCGCGCGATTTAAATCCTTGGCTACCGCGACAAACTCCTCTGGCGAAGTTACAACCTTATTACTGGGATCAATATGCCAGGCATCTTCGCAAACTGCTGCACGGTACGAAACAAGAGGCTTTACCTCCGCAATCTCGATACTATCTGCCCCCCTTTCGCAAACCGCCGTAGTAATCACCCCCTCTCCATCTAAACGCCTAGTAACGCAGCTATCGACAGTTTCCCAAACCGCACTTAAACCACACTGCGCCGCCTCAATACATTCCGACTCGAGTTCCCCCGGCAGGTACACTTCCTCGCAATCCGCCTCAACAAATTCCGTCTTCTCGACAGGAAGATAATTGTCAAAAAACCAGGCGAAATTAACCCGCGCTAACAGCGGCGAGTAAGACTCATGGGCCTTTAAATAAGCCCTAACTATGGCCTTTCCACCGCGCGGCACTGCAATGTTATCGTGCGAAGTATCGCCGCCTGGACAAACTCCATCGCTATTTCCTCCATGCGCTCCCGCGGGACCTCTCGTCCACAAGTTATAGCCTTGCCATTCGTCCCCGTCGACAGCCTGTGAATAAACCCTTCCGCCCAAACATTCAGTCCTTAGCTTGTTTCCATTACCGTCATATACATCTACCCATAAACCAGCCCTGGAAAAGGCATCCTCATCGTCTCGTCCCCACTTAGCCGATGCCGTGCCATTTTTTGCCTTTATCTGCGCAAATACTTTTAAAGCCAAATACGCCGTATGCTGCCATGTCTTGCTGTCACCATCTCCACCTGCCAAGGCCGCAACATCGCAGTCGCTCCCATTGTTGTCGATACAAGAAATGTTTGGGGCAATTTCTGGAAGCAGAGGAATTTGAATAACATGCTGAATCTCTCTCACCTCTCCCGGAGAAAGGCTGATTTCATTAATTGGCTCATCCAATGAGCTATACAACGGCTCGCCCGTAAGCCAGGAAGACCAATGAGCAGATTCATTAGTTTCAAAGCCAGGAAAATGCCTTAAGAAAGAATGAGAAGGCCTGTAGTGAACGTCTCGCTTTTTAAAACGCACCTTATTATCATCGCCAGTCTTGGTAACATAGCGGCTATAAACCGGCCTAAATTCTTTTTCGGGCACAATGTAAGTATCGTACGCCACCTGCCGCTGCTGCCAGTGGGACTGGTAGCTAGCATACTGCGCGCTCCAGGTTCGTTGATTCATGGAGGCAGAATAATCCATCTCAGAAAGCCAAACCTCTGTTTCAGTCTCGCCGCCATCGCCAACGGCATACCCATACCAATCAAAAAGCGGTTTCTCTTGAGGAGTTTCCAAATACTCAACACAATCCGCATCAGTTGGTATCAGACAGCGCATGACGGCATTCGCCGCGGCATCCACGGTAGATTGCGCCGAAATATAAGAAGCTAAATTGAAATACAACGCCAAGAAACCCATGGCACCAAGACTTACCATGGCAAACATCAGCGAACTAACACCACATTCTCCACAAACAACGTCACCATGCCGAAGAAAAGACTTACTACAAGAAAACTGCTTTTTCACTGCTCGATACTACCCACTAAAACACTACTTAGATATAGGAGCCGACTATCATACCCTAACAACTCAATATCCGACTCCAGAGCCATTTATACCATTTGCAAAAAGAATTTTTGTAAATGGTATAAACAGGAAGTGCGTAAGCACTTGCCAATAAACAACATATACCGTTTCCAAAAAGTAAAATATTTAACTTACTTTTTGGAAACGGTATATATACAGCAATAAAACAATAATTTGAAGACAAAATTTAAGTACCTGAAATCACCACACAAATTACTGGCATAGCCCAGATACTATGCGTCGTCTAGTAAAGAAGAACCTTCTTAAATGCTGCCATCAACCGCGAGACTGCCAAAAAATCATCCTCCAACGCCGCTGCAAAAGGAACCGGAGTATCGAGGCTAGCACAGCGAACGACCGGTGCATCCAAGTAAGAAAATAAATGCTCAGAAATGTAAGCCGCAATCTCAGCTCCAATGCCGCCCATCAACGACGCTTCATGCAATATTAAGACCCGACCCGTAGCCTTGACCGCTCGCTCTATTGCCTCATAGTCAAGTGGCTTGAGACTACGCAAATCTAAAATATAGATCGAGTGCTTGCCATCGCTATCGGCAAGCTTTCTTGCCCAATGTACGCCTTGACCATAAGTAATAATCGCCACATCTTCCCCCTCCTGAACAATCCTCGCTCTGCCGATTTCTACACTATAATAATCTTCCGGAATGTCTTCCTTTAGCGTACGATACAAAAGCTTATGCTCGAAAAACATAATTGGGTTTGGATCCTCAATCGCGGCTAACAATAATCCCTTGGCATCAAACGGCGTAGATGGATAAACGATCTTTAACCCCGGCGTATTAAAGAACCAAGCCTCAGTCGATTGCGAATGAAACGGCCCAGCCCGTGTTCCAGCCCCAGTTGGCATTCGAATAACAACATCGGCGACCGCGCCTGTTCTGTAATGGCATTTTGCCAGATTATTGACTATCTGATTAAATCCACAACTTACAAAGTCAGCAAACTGCATCTCTACTACCGACTTAAAGCCGCCTAATGAAAGTCCTAGCGACGCGCCAATTATGGCTGACTCGCAGAGCGGAGTGTTTCTCACTCTCTTTGCGCCAAACTCCTCTAACAAGCCTTCAGTAATTTTAAATACCCCGCCGTACTCGGCAATGTCTTGCCCCATGATGACGAGTTCCGGAAATTTTCGCATGGCACAACCTAGCGCATCAGTTATGCTGTCACAAAAGCGCATTGCCACTAACCGTGATGGCGATGTTGTCTCCAATTCATGGCGATCCTTCTTCCCGGCAGCATATACATCCTCAAGCTCTCGTTCAGAATCGACCACTATGGACGCCGCATTCCCCGCACTCTCAACCCCCTGTTTTACCTCCTGCCTTACATCATCTCTAATAACTACGAGCTCCTCGGGACTACACACTTTTAGGCGCCGCAACTCGCCTTCGAACACGACGATTGGGTCCTTCTTGACCCAATCATCTATTAGCTCCGACGGCACATACTTCACCCCGGACGCCTCTTCGTGCCCGCGCATCCTGAAGGTTATACACTCGACCATTACAGGCCGCGGACGGCGGCGAATCTCTACAAGTAGCCGTCTCATAGCGATATAGACCGCGAGACAATCATTCCCATCGATCTGCACCCCCTGCATTCCGTAGCCAACGGCGCGCTCTACGAGCGATTTGCAACGATACTGCTCTTTAGTCGGCGTAGACAGGGCATAGCCGTTGTTTTCGACTAAAAATATTACCGGCAAATCCCAAACCGCAGCCACATTAAGCGCCTCGTGGAAATCGCCCTGACTCGTTGAACCATCTCCGCAGAATACGAGAACCGCCTTTTTGTCCTCCCGTAAAACGCTAGCAAGCGCTAGGCCATCGGCGACAGGTAATTGCGCACCCAGGTGAGAAATCATCCCGACGATCCTGTGCTGAACGCTTGTAAAATGAAACGAGCGATCTCGGCCCTTTGTAAAACCACCAGCCATGCCGCGAATCTGATTGAGCATTTGCACTATTGGCACACCACGAGTAGTAAACACACCGACATTGCGATGAAGCGGCAGGATGTACTCCTCCTCGTCCATCGCCAAAGTGCTCCCAACCGATATCGCCTCTTGTCCAATCCCTGAAAACCATTTAGATAACTGCCCTTTCCTTAGCAGCAACAGCATCTCCTCCTCAAAATACCGCGCAAGAAGTAGCGCCCTATACATTTTTTCCCAAGCAACATCCACCTGCCATCCGCAACAATCCTCCTTATGCATATCTCGCTTAGAGGCTTTATGCATATCGCTACTCCTCAACGCTCTTAGTAGAAAGTGAATCTATAATTCGCCGTGCAAGCCGCATTGGCATCTTGCACCTCGATACCAACTCCTCAGGTTTACTGCTTGCAATACTTTGCACATCACCAAACTCGCGAAGCAGCTCTTTCCTTCTCCTAGGCCCCACGCCATGAATCTTGTCCAAACGGGAGACAAAAAGGCGTTTTCCACGTACGCTTCGATGAAATGAAATGCCAAAGCGGTGTGCCTCATCTCGAATGCGTTCAAGTAAACGAAGAGATGAACTTGATGGCTCTAACACTCGAGCCGCTACCTCATTCTCTAAATAAATTCGCTCCGGTCTGTAGCGAAAATCCGCCTCACTGCCGTAGCTCGCCCGCATTTTTCGTCGTTTTGCCAAGCCCACCACGGGCAAAGTTTCTAAGGCTAGCTCCTTTTTAACTTTTAACGCCTGCGACAGTTGCCCCCTTCCGCCATCGACAATCATTAAATCTGGCAAGGCATCTTGCTCAAGACAGGCCGACAAATATCGCCTCAAGACCTCAGTTATGGACGCGAAGTCATCTGGCTTGCCCTTAACGCAGTGAACATGAAAATGCCTATACCTCTCCTTATGGGGACTGCCATCACAGAATGACACAACAGAACCAACTGTTGCACCCCCTTGGAAGTGAGAAATATCCACGCAATCTATAATCCTAGGCATCTCGGAAAGCCCAAAGGCCCGCTGAATACCGCGCAGCGCGCTTTCCCAGGAGACACCGACACCACAACGCGCCCTGAAATTTTGATAGCTATTTTCCTGCGCTAACGCGAGGACTCTAGCCTTCGCGCCCTTAAGCGGCAAAACTATTTTTACTCTTCGCCCAATCCTCTCGCTTAGTAACTCCTCTCTAATCTGTCGATCCTCCATCTCACAACCAACTAATATCTCCTCCGGTATATCCCGGCATACGTCGTAGTACTGCATCAACAGCGCTGACAACAACTCTCTATCGCTTACCTCCACGCCGTCAAGACCAAACGTCTGTGCCTCAAATAGCCTTCCATTTCGTACCTTGAGAACCGTAAACTCGGCCCTGTTCCCCTCTCTGTATAAACCAAGGCAATCCTTGGAACCGCCGGCAACTGTCACAGTGGAAACGCCTTCTCGTCCGGCCTTTGTTAACGCGCCAATGCGATCGCGAAGTGAGGCCGCATCCTCGTACCGCATCTCATCGCTAGCTCTTTGCATCTCGCGCTCCATCTGCTCAATTACATCAGTGTTCTTACCCTCAAGGATAGAGATAGCAGCCTGCACATACGATTCATAAAGTTTTCTATCTACATCTATGCAACACGGCCCACAGCAGCGCTTGATCTGATAATCCAAGCACGGGCGAATTCGATTATGCAATACCTTATCGCTACACGTTCTAAGCAAAAGAGTGCTTTGAATTGTTTCCAACATCGCCCGCAATTCGTAACTAAAGGCAAAAGGCCCGATATAGCGCGCCCCGTCCTCCACATGACTGCGGACGAGCTCTATGCGCGGCCACTCGCCATGCTCGTCAATCCTAACCAAAAGCGGAGCCCTATCGTCCTTAAGTCGCACATTATATCGTGGCTTGAACTTTCTTATTAAATCGCCTTCCAGTATAAGTGCCTGGCGCTCGTCTTCTGTTACGATGGTCTCAATCGAACACACCGCTTCCACTATAAAGCGCACGCTGTAACGCGCATCGGATTCGTTAAAGTAACTACGAACCCGGGCCTGTAGATTATTAGCCTTGCCGACATAAACGACTTTGCCAGCCTTGTCCTTCATGAGATAGACACCAGTGCGGCGTGGCATTCGGGATAGTAGATCTTTAGAAATCATCTAAGCACCACTAAGTCTCGACAATAACTCCTTTTCCCCGATGATTGCGATTCCCAGGGCCTGGGCCCTATCGCATTTTGAGCCCGGATTGTCTCCAGCGACGACCAAGGTAACAGCTTTGCTAACCGAGGCACTGACTCTCCCTCCGGCTCGCTCAATTGTCTCTTTAGCCTCATCCCTACTCATAGATTCGAGCGCTCCCGTTAAAACCACAACCTCCCCGCTAAACACCCCCTTGCTAACGCTTGCATTGTAATAACTTATGCTAACGCCAGCATCGATCATCGCCTTAATATTCGACCTCTCCTGAGAACTATTAAAAAACTGCACTAGCGAATTTGCCACCACAGGTCCGACATCCTCAATCTGCTCGAACTCGAGCTGCGACATTTCCATAAGCGCATTTAGGGAACCCGCCGCTTCGGCAACTAACTGAGCAGTGCGCTCCCCCACATGTCTAATACCCAATGCGTAAATAAACCGTGAGAAAGTTATATTCTTGCTTTTCTCAATCGCGTTAATCAAATTACTAGCGGATTTCTCGCCCATCCTCGGAATGCTCATCAAATCCTCTTTGCCGAGAAAAAAAATATCAGCGCTGCGGCTAAGTAAGCCCGCTTCGATAAATTGCTCCAGGTGCTTTTCTCCCAACACCTCTATGTCAAAAGCTCTTCTCCCAACGAAGTGTTTAAGGCGCTCTATTAACTTAGCCTTGCAATGTGGATTTGAGCACCGCAGCTGAACATCCTCGGCCGATTCGCGCCTTACCTCGCCGCCACAAACAGGGCACTCAGTTGGGAACACAAATAGTTGCTCGCGCCCGGCCCTTTTCGACGTATCCACCGAAACAATAGCAGGAATAACATCTCCCTGCCTTCTAACGACGACGGTATCCCCTATTCTAATATCCTTCCGCTCGATCTCCTCGCGATTGTGAAGCGTAGCTCTTCTAACCACCACTCCCCCAATATTTACTGGCTCGAGCTCTGCTACTGGCGTGAGCACTCCAGTTCGACCAACCTGCACTGCTATATCTATTAGTCTTGTAACCGCCTCACTTGGCCTAAATTTAACCGCGATAGCCCACCGTGGGCTTCTGGACCGAGTCCCACAAGTTCGCTGATGAGCGATTGAATCTACTTTGCATACGATACCATCAATTTCAAAAGGCAACTCCTCCCGCTTTTGCTCGAGTTTGCTAAAAAAGCTAAGTACCTGCTCAATATCCCGCGCCAGCATTCTCTCGCCCCCAACCACGAATCCGAGATCTGTTAGCACTTCGAGCATTTCGCTCTGAGAGGATAGAAACTCCTGTGAACTACTAATGGAATACGCGAAAAAATCTAAGGGCCTACTAGCGGTAACTCGCCAGTCGAGCTGCCGGATGCTTCCGGCGGCGGCATTTCGCGGGTTCGCAAATAGCGGCTCGCCGTTTGCGGCGCGCTCGACATTGAGTTCCTTGAAACTCATTTTTTTTATAACGACTTCACCGCGAACCTCAAACCTCTCTGGCAATTTAGCGATAATGCCCCGCTGCTTTATTAGCTGCGGCACAGTCGAAATGGTTTTTACGTTATCGGTTACGTTCTCGCCAACAAAACCATCGCCTCTGGTCGAAGCAACCTCCAGTCGTCCCTTATTGTATACGAGTTCGATAGCAAGACCATCAAATTTGTACTCGACCAAATAGCTCACACTGTCGCTTTTATCCTCGAGAAGCTTTCGCACCCTCGTATCGAACTCGCGAACTTCGTTTGCATCAAAGGCATTGGCAAGGGATAGCATTGGCTCTCTATGCTTGACGGGCGAAAATACCTCTCCACCTCCCGCACCGACGCGCCTGGTAGGTGAACTTGACAATGCGTATTGTGGAAACTGCCGCTCTAAATCTTCGAGTTCGCGAAAAAGTTTGTCGTACTCGGCATCTGAAATGCTTGGATTATCTTCTATATAGTATTGTTTATTGGCTTCTTCTATGAGCCTAGAAAGCTCCTCGATTCGCCGCCTTGCCTCTGGCGGTAATGGGTGCGGATTGTTTTGAGTCATCATTTAAGTATTTTGCTTCACTTTGACTTGTAACGTCAATAACCTTAAAACCCTCGAGCGCTCCATAAAGTCTCGACATTACCGCTTCCCAGGAATAGTTTTTACAGACGTAATCATATCCGCTAATTCCAAGAACACTTCCAAGCTCATCGCTGTTTAGCAATGCTTCAACTACTGCTACAAACTCATTCTCATCCGCGAAATACAAGCCCCCGCCAGAACTAAGCACATGATTTCTAGTTACGGAACAATTCGCATGCACTACTACTGGCGTACCTGCTAACCAACTCTCCATTACTACAATGGAAAACGACTCATTAACGGACGGTTGACAAAGCGCCAGAGCGCCTTGAAGGAGCAATGACTTCTCTGCTTCGCTAACAAAGCCTAGATCTATTACCCCCTCTGGTAGACTATCGAGAAAAGCAATATCTCCGGACCCCACAATTGCCAATTGCAGACTCGCTCTCGGATGCCGCGCTCGAAATTCACTGAAAGCTTTAATTAGCAAGTGTAAATTCTTTCCCTCTTCCTTTCTACCGACATACAACAAATAGGTGGTCGCTAAACCTCGGTTTCCAAATTTCTCCTGCACTGCTTTTCTGCAATGAGTTCGCTCATCCTTTAGGCTACCGCGCTCCCTATGGACATCAAACCCCATGCCCACAACTGCCATGCGCGGCTTTTCGTCGTCCCCGAAATTATATAGTTCCTGGGCCAAATCCCTCTCTGCAGAGGAGTTAAATATTAAGCCTCTCACGGACGAGAACAGATATTTAAAAACGGATTGGTAAGCATAATGCTCATCGTGAAGGCAGGGGATAACAAATGAGCGCTCTGGATAAATAAGTGCCCCCCAAAAGCTAGTCGCGAATAGATAAGGCGCAAAAACAATTGCATCGAAGCTGGAACCTCGTTCCGCTATGTGACGGTAAAGAGCTTTAGAGTTTACGCTATTTTCTAACCAATCCAGCTGTTCGTCCGTGCTTAAAACCTTACCCTCCCGCATAGCCAATTCAAAATGAATGAACGTATCCGTATCGCGCTCATCGACAGGAAATCTCCAAACGCTAATGCCTTCCTCCTCAGATTTGCCAGCGGGAAGTTCATTTAGCCAAGTGCGATGATCTCGCGCACAAGTAGTCCACACTTCTAAGTTCTTTACAGCCTGAAGTCGGTCTGGAGATTCGCCATTTTGTTGAGCATATATATCAACAAAGTCGCGCCTGTTTTTTAGTGCGAGGACGATTTGGCGTACTAAGGTCTCCGCGCCGCCGCCTAAATCTTTTCCGAAGCGGGGAACTACAAATGCAAGAGAATTGATTACTGCTTTCCGCTTTGACATCACAACAAGCTGCCTAACGTTTCGTCGACAAGGCGCGAATTGCGCTCGCGCATCTCTTGGCCAAAGTCCACTACCGCCAACTCGTGCTCGACATGGCGCTGTTTTAAAGCATAAATGAGGTCCTTCCTTAGCACATCCATATCCGCTTGCCTCTCTGCTCTTTTCTGCACTAGCGAACCTCTATGTTCCTCAATAATAGCTCTAACATCTAGGGACACGCAGTCGCTTGCACACGCCATATCGATATATGCCCGCGCGTTCTCTCTAAGCGCATCGCGCAGTCCCTCGTTTAAGTATAGCTCTCTAAGAGTCGCCGCGAGCATCTCCCGCTCTCCCTTGCCGAGCTGAACTCTAAGCGCACATGCGGTTGGAATCTCCGCAGCAGCTCTATCATCGGACAAAATTGCCAGTATCCCTCTAGCAAAAGCCTCATATGCCACTAGTGGCACGGCTGGGCTTAAAGGTGAAAAACTCATTGCTAGCATTACATCTACAGCGGAAAGCAGGCTTAAAACGGTAGCGTCGAGATCTGCCGTCGCGATAATTACTCCAGTTTGAAGCTCTGGATATATTCTTGCCTTGCTTTCCACCAAATCCTCTGCATCTCTCTCTTCCTCAGCCGACCCCACAATCCACAAAAACCATAGGGCATTTTTTTCGTTATCAGTTTCGCTATCGCTAGCCGCTATAACCTCCCTTTTAAAAAGCGCAAAGCCCTCCAATGCGGCATGGATTCTATCGCGCACTTTGTGCGTTCCCTGGAAACCGACCATGAACGCCTCACTTGAGATGTCTAAACTTCTCCTGTGTCGCCTACGGGACATGCGAACGAATCCGTCCTTAATCACGTCTACCGGCACGGCGCATGTTTCGGTTTTAGTAGACAGATTGCAGTTTGCTATGGCTCTCAAAGCCGCCTCGCTAGAGAGCACCAAGACTTCGGCACTCTTTATCTGTTCCCAACCCATAGGGTAACAGCTACTAAACACCTCTATGGGCCACCCCCGTGCTTGCCAGTCGCCAAGCCGTGGTGCGTTGTCCCCAAACATCTCGACCATTTTGGCATTTAAGGCGGTCTCGGTAGTTGCGTGTCCCAGCAGAGCTAGCTCCAATGAGTTAAAGGCCAAATCGTGAAAAAACACTATGCCTGGCCACATTGCGAGCATGGTCTTAACGAAAGCACATTCGGGCGCATCTTCCATATGATAGACAAATGCGTCAAATGGTTCTATCTCGTTTCGCAAAAAAGCCACTTGGTAAGGAAAAACCGAGACTCCCATGATTGGCGTCAACTTCCCGTCTATGAGTAGCTGACTCCAATCGCTATCGTCTATGAAGAGCTCTACATCGAAGTGCAGCCCCAACTTTTCGAGAACCCGCCTCGTAAACGCCGCACTTCTAAGCATATTGTTCTCGGCAATGGGAGAAAACCAAGCAACTCGAATCATACCACCTAACCTAGTCCAAAGCGCCTTCTATTAAATCACCAACGTAAGCCATAGCAATGCGGCTCAACCGCCACAATACCAACAAAAACTCCCTATATTATCACTATTTACGCCCATTTTGTCTAGGCAATTCTCGGTCTTTTGTGAAGCACAGACACCGATGCTCCCCCACCAACTACGGTCTCTGCAAATGACAAAAAGGTTAACAGTAGCACCTACTAAAGGCACTCCACCAATTACCTCACCTGCGTAGGCTGACGAAATTATTTCTAAACCACTCCAGCCCTTGCCAAGCGGCAAGCTTCTAGCGACAACCGTATCGCCATCGGTCAAAATAAGCTTCACTGCGATACTGATTTCTCCAGAATCGCTACCTCCTCCGCCTGAACCACCACAAGCTACTGCAAATATTATGCTCGATAGAAATGCCAATAAATACGCACTGAACTCCGACGTTACCTAATGTTCGGCGACAGCCACTTCTCCACTTCCTCTACAGTCATGCCCTTACGACGAGCGTAGTCTTCCACTTGGTCGCGTTCAATTTTGCCAATGCCAAAATACTTTGCCTTGGGATGCTCAAAGTAGAGCCCACAAACAGAAGCTGCGGGATACATCGCAAAGGTCTCCGTCAAGCGAATTACAGTTTTCTGCTCGACGCCGAGAAGTCTAAAAAGCATAGCCTTTTCAGTGTGGTCCGGACATGCTGGATAACCGGGAGCGGGTCTAATACCCTGATACCGCTCTCTAATTAGACCGAGCTTCTCTAAATTCTCCTCCGGCGCATAACCCCAATACTCCTTACGCACGTCTAAATGTAAACACTCAGCCGCCGCCTCCGCTAAACGATCGGCCAGGGCCTTAACCATTATCGAGCCATATTCATCCGCATCGTGCTGAAAAGCCTCTACCATCGCCTCAACTCCGATACCAGCAGTCACGGCAAAAGCACCTATATAATCCCTTACGCCTGAACTCCTAGGCGCGACGTAATCTGCAAGCGCCAAATTAAATATACCTCGTCGCTTTAAATCTTGCTCCCTTAACGTGCGGAAAACTGCGATAATCTCACGGCGAGTTTCGTCTGCATAAACTTCTATATCATCGCAGTCTCCGCTGTTTGCCGGAAATAAACCAAAAATAGCCTGTGCTCTCAAACTTCGCCGCTTGATAATCTCCTCTAACATTTTCTGAGCATCGGCATACAGTTCGCGGCATTGTTTTCCTACATGCGGCGACGAAAGCACATCGGGAAACTTCCCCTTAATGCCCCAGGCATTAAAAAACGGCATCCAATCTATGAATTCGACCAAGCGCGCGAGCGAAAAATCATCAATCACCGATACCCCTAATCGTTTGGGCGTCGGGATCAGTGCCCGCTCCCAATCAGTAACCAGCCTATTATTTCGCGCCTGCGCGATACTCACATATTGCTTCTCGGCATCCCGATTTAAATGAGTCTCGCGAATCTTGTCATAACTTTCCCTTACTTCCCTTAAAAAGGCCTCCCTCAATCCTAAACTAACAAGGCTATTAGCAACTGCTACCCCTCTCGACGCATCCAACACATGCACCACCGGGCCACTGTAAACTGGAGCAATCTTCACTGCCGTATGTTTCTTCGAAGTAGTCGCTCCGCCAATGACTAAGGGAATCGAAAGGCCCTCGCGCTCCATCTCCGTAGCCACATGAACCATCTCGTCTAAGGAAGGCGTGATGAGCCCACTCAACCCTACAATATCAACCTGCTCGCGCCGAATCGCGTCAATAATCTTATCGCAAGGCACCATAACACCCAAATCGATAATATCGTAATTATTACACCCTAGCACAACAGATACGATGCCCTTCCCAATATCGTGGACGTCGCCCTTTACAGTAGCAAGCAAGATTTTGGCCCGCTTTTTCCCGCTCTGCCAGTTGCCAGAATCAGCATCCATGCGGGAAACAAGATGCCGCACCGCCTTCTTCATCACCCTGGCGCTCTTTACTACCTGAGGAAGAAACATCTTGCCAGAACCAAACAAATCCCCAACTATATTCATCCCATCCATCAACGGCCCCTCTATAACAGCTAGGGCGCTTCCGTACTTCCCTAGCGCCTCCTCTACATCTAACTCGATATAATCCGTACTGCCCTTCAATAACGCATGCCCCAAACGCTCCTCTAGCGACCCATGGCGCCACTCATGCTCCATGGCCTTTCCTCCGGCCCTATAATCGTCCTGAATACCGGCAGCATGGGCAATTAGACGCTCTCCGGCATCTTTGCGACGATTAAACAAAACGTCCTCTATAAGCAGCAACAAATCCTGCGGTATATTCGGATATGGTATCAACCTCTCCGCGTTAACAATCCCCATATCTAGCCCGGCTCGCGTAGCATGATACAAAAAAACCGAATGCATCGCCTCTCTCACCCCATCATTGCCACGAAAGGAAAACGACACATTACTCACCCCAGCACTAACCCGCGAATACGGTAAATTGCCCTTAATCCAACGCGTAGCTTCGATAAACGAGACCGCATAATCATTGTGCTCCTCCATCCCCGTTGCCACAGCTAAAACATTTGGATCGAAAATAATATCCTCCGGCGGTACCCCCACCTCCTCGGTCAAAATGCGATATGCCCGCTCGCAAATTTGGCACCGTCTATCAAAGGTATCGGCCTGACCGACCTCGTCAAACGCCATGACAACTATTGCAGCACCATAGCGCATTATTTCCCGCGCCTGCCGCTTAAACTCATCCTCGCCCTCCTTTAAACTTATTGAGTTTACAACTGCCTTCCCCTGTAAACACTTAAGCCCAGCCTCTAAAACTGACCACTTCGAGGAGTCGAGCATAAAAGGCACTCGAGCAATATCCGGCTCAGCAGACATGAGATTTAAAAAAGTAGTCATTACCTTTTCGGAATCCAACAACCCCTCGTCCACATTTATATCGATAATCTGCGCTCCAGCCTCGACCTGTTTGCGCGCAATATCTAGGGCAATATCATACTGACCATCGGAAATGAGTTTAGCAAAACGCTTAGAACCACTGACATTGGTTCTCTCGCCTATATTTATAAAATTGCTGTTTGCCTCAACTACAAACGCCTCTAAGCCACTAAGGCGCAGCGTCTTATTTAAAGTTGGCCTAGGTCGCGGAGCATGCCTATCCACGACGTCACTAACAGCCTTAATATGTGCCGGAGTCGTCCCACAACATCCCCCAACTATATTTACAAAGCCATTCGCCGCAAGATATTCGACATGCGCAGCCAAAATATCCGCCGTCTCCACATACTCACCAAACTCATTTGGCAACCCCGCATTTGGGTAAATGCTAATATGAGTACAGGCCACGCGCGACAATTCCTCGATAAACGGCCGCATGTGCTCGGCGCCTAAGGCACAATTCAGGCCAACGCTGACTAGCTCCTTAGCATGAGAAACAGAAATCCAAAATGCCTCGACCGTCTGACCGGACAGCAAACGTCCGCTGCGATCTGTTACCGTAGCCGAAATCATCGTCGGACAACTTATCTTAAGATCCTCGCGAACTCGATCTATGGCATAAAGAGCGGCCTTGCAGTTAAGCGTGTCAAACACTGTTTCGATTAACAAAATGTCTGCACCTCCCGCCAACAAACCTCTTATCTGCTCCTCATACGCAGCCACTAATTCATCAAACACAATTCCGCGAAAACCTGGATCGCTCACATCTGGCGAAAGGGAAGCCGTCTTATTAGTAGGCCCAATGGCGCCAGCGACAAACCGGCGCTTAGCTAAGTTCTGCTGAGAAAACTCGTCCGCCGCTCGCCTAGCGAGCCTAGCTGCCTCCAGATTTAGCTCAAAAACAACATCCTCCGTGCCATAATCGCTCTGCGATACCCTATTGGCATTAAACGTGTTCGTACTGATGATATCCGCACCTACGCTAAGAAAGGAACGATGTATGCCCTCGATGACGTCGGGATGCGTGAGAACGAGCAAATCGTTGTTGCCCTTAAGCTGCTTAAGGTGTTTAGAAAAACGCTTTCCCCGAAAATCCTCTTCCGAAAAGTTATATTGCTGAATCATGGTGCCCATGGCACCGTCTAGCACCAAAATGCGCTCTTGCAATATTTCTATAAGTGTCTGCAACGCCATGATTACCCTATCGGAACATAATTATCCGCGTACCTGACCCACTCCAACACGAGACCACATGCCGGCGCTGTTTGTCCGGCACGCCTTCTATCTCTTGCTTCTACAATGTTTTTAAACTCTTCAAAAGTAATTTTTCCCTTTCCCACATCGACAAGCGTTCCCACAATTATGCGAATCATCTGTTTAAGGAAACCACTGCCACACACGACGTACACCAAACTATTGGGGCCAGTGCGCGAGAGTTCGCTAAGCAATAACGTTCTTACGGTGCTCTTTGCCGTGCAATCTTTAGCCCTAAAGGAAGAGTAATCCCGACAACCTCTAAGATATCGCGCGGCGCTTATCATAGCTGGAATATCTACTACCTGCTCCCCAACGCACCATGCAATTTTGCCGTAATAACCGCCCCCGCGAGTGCCTAGCACTAAATTGTATTTATAGCATTTTACGTGTGGACTATGTCGCGCGTCGTAGTCGTCTCGCATGACCTCAACATTACGCACTAAGAGCTCTCGCGAGGTCAGAGCATTTAGCGCACATTTTAGCCTCGATGTGTCAATTGGCACGTCGCTAGGCCAGGAAAAACTAGCAGCCTGCCCTTTAGCAAAAACGCCAGCGTCCGTTCGCCCGCTACCAGTTATGGTTACAAAAGAGTTCGTTTCTCCCGGCTCCTCCCTGGCTGCCTTTTTGTACTGGCTTTTTAGAAAAATTGCGAGCGCATTCTCCAGTTCTCCCTGAATAGTTAGAAGACCTGGCTGAGACTGCCATCCACTATATGTTCCAGGGCTATACTCTAATTCTAGTTTTATTTTCATCGTCGACACATCATTCGCTTAAGCTATTTAAACAAGTTGCCGACAAAATAGGAAGACAAGCACATTGGGTAAAAGACGTGGCACGCGATATAATTAAAGAAAATGGCAAAGCGGAACTGGAATCCTTCCCATCCGCCCGCCTGCTAGTAAAACTCTATAGCTTTGGCGCAATCCTTGCGCTCGTATTTACTTTCACCTTGACGCTAGACTCTACTCAAGTAACTCTTGCGCTACTAACAAGCTGGATACTTACTAGCGGAGCGCTCGGGCTAAGTATCTTTGTCGAGGCCCCGAAAGAAAACACCCAATCCACAGACGATTCCGATGACTGGTAACCCACCATACTCTGGGAAACCTAAACTACTGTCTTCTACTCCAAGAATCCACCACTAACTCCGCTATTTGAACAGCATTTAACGCCGCTCCTTTGCGCAAATTGTCCGCCACAATCCACATGTTTAGCCCATTTTCTACGGAAAAATCCCGCCTGATGCGCCCAACATATGTCGCATCTGTTCCAACAATGTCGCTCGACAAGGGGTAAATTGATTCACCGGGATCGTCCACGACAATTACTCCGGGACTCTTTCTAAGGAGCTCACGTGCATCTTCTGGCGACAAAGGCCTTTCTGTCTCAACGTTCACCGACTCGGAGTGACAAGAAAATACTGGAACGCGCACCGCTGTAGCCGTAATTAAGAGCTCTGGCAAAGCCAAAATCTTCCGCGTCTCATTAACTACTTTCATTTCCTCCTTCGTGTAACCATTGTCTAAAAAAGTATCGATATGCGGAATGCAGTTAAACGCAATGCGATGAGGAAAGACTTTTTGGCTAATCTCGCGCTGATTCATTATGGCCATAGTCTGATTCCACAATTCATCCATCGCAAGCTTGCCAGCACCCGATACTGACTGATAGGTCGAAACCACCACGCGGCGAAGACCTGCCTGCTCCAAGAGCGGCTTAAGCACTACCACCATCTGAATAGTCGAGCAGTTCGGATTGGCAATTATAAGCCCCTCTTCGTGGCTCATTCCCCTAATAAGCTCCTTCAGACTGTGAGCATTGACTTCCGGAACAGTAAGCGGAACATCTTCATTCATGCGAAAATAGCTCGAGTTGTCTACAACTACGGTTCCACTCTTAGCAGCTATTGGACCAAATTCCGCACTGACGCGCGAACCGGCCGAAAACAAGGCTATATCGACGCCCTTAAAGCAGGTCTCATTTAACTCTTCTACTAAAACATCACGGCCGTTAAAACTCTGTCTGCTCCCCGCAGATTTCTTGCTCGCAAATAGCCTAATATTAGCAAGCTGGAAGCCTCGCTGCTCTAAAACTGCGAGCATCTCTCGCCCAACCGCTCCCGTAGCGCCCACTACCGCTACCGTAAGATTTTCGATATCGCGCATAACTCCTTTAAAAAAAGAAACGCCTATATACAAAAAAACGCCTTTTTCTCCGATTCCGGGAAAAAGGCGCCTAATTTATTACCTAGCACAATAATTACAATTAAATTAACTACCTCGAAGTAATCAGCTAGCTAGCATTTACTTCACAACCGCAACCTCTCCTGTGCTCTGCTAGGATGCCCATTATGTCATCCATTCCCTTTAACTTTTGCTTCTTTAACTCTCTCTTCCTTATCGCCATCTCGGGAGAGTACTCTGACAGACCTTGATATTGCCTGAGCTCCTTTTCTAACGCCACATGCTCTTCATATAATTCCTGCAAACGAGGGTTAGACGGTGCGATCTCAGCTATTAATTCGCGGTCTACTTTTTCCATAAGGGCGGTTCCTCCATTAATATATTTCCTGGCATTACCGATTTTTACATGCTGGCTTAACAGCATAATAAACCTACCGCCTAGTTATGCTGCGCCAGCAACCATATACACTTCTATTATCTCCCTTTCTGAGCATCTTTGTCAACGTGCGAAAAAAACGCTAACGCATTGACATCACTAAATAAATCCCGCTAATCGCATCTAGTAGCTAGCAAATAAAGCTAAGCTGTCTGCCTGCTTGAGACTTTTCGCGGCGGAAGGAGAAAAACCTGCTATCGCAAATCGTGCAAAGACCAAGGCAAAATATTTTTTTTTCGATTAGCCCGCTGCTACGAGCCTTATCTGAAATTACAGTCGCGATGTCGGCCATTATCTTTCCAGGAATAGACGATTGGCGATACCTAAGCTCAGCTCCAGAATTGGAAAACTGCTCTATTAACTCAAGGCCCACTTCATAACAGCAACTTTGGGCACCCGGCCCAATAGCCAGTTCTATGTCCTGCACCCTAGCGCCACGCTCGCAAAACCAGCTAACAGCCACTTCGACAATTCCCAGCATCGTAGACCGCCATCCGCAATGCAAAGCCGCACAGTAGTTACTATTGGGATCCCACATCAACACGGGAAAACAATCGGCCGTTTTTATTCCGAGAACTATTTTCCTTTCCGCTGAGTCATCTCGGTGTTTCATCCAAGCATCGGCCTCGAAGTCGCCAAAGTCGCTTACAGCAATCTTATCACTCAAACACTTTCCAACATCAACTATCTTGTTTCCATGCACCTGAGAAAGCAGCACTAGCTCTTTGTCCTTCCCAAAGCACTCATGAAACTTGAGGTTTGACCCACTGACGTCAATATCGCGACCGACAAAGCCATGCAGCAATCCTGCCTCATCCCATCGACTCAATGTCCAATAGTTAGTCGAGTTACAAGTCTTTTGTAGAAACATTTATTTTCCTCCGAGCATACACTTCAGGCACGAAACTGCGCTATAAGCATTTGCATATCTTCTGGAATCGGACTATCGAACGAAACTACTCGTTCTGTCTTGGGATGTATCAGCTCCAAACGCGTAGCGTGCAGTGCCTGCCTCCCAAAATTATCCACTGCCTTTCGCAAATGAGCAGGAATATCTCGCTTCGCAACTGAGTATTTTTTATCGCCAACTATTGCCGCACCACAGGCCTTTAAATGCACGCGAATCTGATGTGTTCTACCAGTTGCCAGTTTTAGTTCAAGCAAAAAACCATACTTAAGCGCTTCTCGAATACTCCAAAAGGTCAGAGCCTCCTTCCCACCGCGAACGCCCACCTCCATTCGCGCACGATCGATCGGATGCCGTCCAACTGACATGTCTATCGTACCATCTCCGCTTGGCAATCTAACGACCAGTGCAACATAAACTCTTGCGATCGTCCTCTGGCCGAACTGCCCAACTAGATGCTCGTATGCCTTTCCGGTCTTAGCAACAACCAACAATCCCGAAGTATCTTTGTCCAAGCGATGCACTAAACCTGGCCTCTCGAGACTTCCAACTAGTCTAAACTCTTCGCCCAAATAGTGCACTAAACCGTTCACTAGCGTCCTACTGTAATTTCCCGCCCCTGGGTGAACCACCAATCCAGCGGGCTTATCTATGACCAAAATGTAATTATCCTCGTAAACTACATTTATAGGTACTGTCGCATCGCTTTCAATGGCTAGTCCGTTGGCTCCTACATCGATGTTAAGCGAAATTTTCCCGGCTTGCTTTAGGCGAAAAGACGCTTTACAAACCACTTCTCCATCGACCTCCACTAAACCTTCTTCAATCCACTTGGTTGTCTTACTCCGAGAAATGGCTGTGTTTTCAAGCCACTGGCAAGCCAAGTCGTCTGCGCTAGAGGCCGTCAGCAGAAAGTTTGTGAGCAAGCTATCTAGCCTTTGCCCCACGTCTTTGCTATCTACCGAAAAACAAAAACCAACTCGTTTTAAATTATCTTCCACAGAAACTTAAGACAAAACATCTCTCGCACGTTTAACATCTTTTTCTATTTGTGCGCGCAACTGATCCTCACTAGGAAAGCAAATTTCATCGCGAATCCTTTCGACAAACTCAACACTGATATTCTTAGACAGGAGTTCCCTTCCGCCATCTATCAAAAGATGTGTTTCTACCAAGCGCTCTCCTGCCCCAAATGTCGGCCTCACGCCCACGTTGCTCACTGATGGAATTTTCTCACCATCTAGTTCGGCATATGTTGCATAAACGCCATCGCGCGGCAGAACCTGGCAGTAAAAGCGCATGTTGGCTGTCCTAAACCCGAGCTTTCTTCCACGAGCAGTTCCCTTCCTAACTTTACCACTAAGGCTAAAATTCCTCCCCAGAAGCACTCTCACTCTTTTTAAATCGCCTGCGCCTAAGGCATCTTTTACCATAGTGGAACTTATCTTCTTGCCCTCCCAAAGCACTGGCGAAACTGCCAGCACTTGGAAACCCATTTCTAGGCCCATATTCGACAATAATTCCACGTTCCCTCCGCGATTCTTGCCAAATGACCAATCTTCTCCCACAACGACGATTTTTGGGCTAAGGGGATTACGCAGTATGCGCTCGACAAAAGTTTTAGGTGCGAGTTGTGAAAAACCCCTGCTAAACCTAGCGGCAAAAAAATAGTCAAACCCAAATTCACTAGCAAGTTCAATTTTTTTGCGAATCGATGTCAATCTCCAATACTCCGGCCGACTTAATGTTTCGCCTATGGATAGTTCTGAAATAACTCGCTTGGGATGTGGCTCAAAGGTCAAGAGAACCTTAAGCGGAAGTTTGCCCTGAGCTCGTGTTAGACTAGAAAGACTGTCCTCTAATGTGCGAAATAATTGCTGATGGCCACGATGAAACCCATCGAAATTTCCAATACAAACACCGACTATCGAATCATTTACTATTGGCTCCCGGAAAGCGGGCAAGGAAGAAAAAGTTTTTGCATCTCTAACAAAACGCATCTAATATTCTGCGAACATCAACTGCGCTGTCTTCTCCGAAGCTCCTGAATTCGCTGTTTGGCTTTTGAAGCAACCGCGCTCTTCGGATGTTCTTCGACTAGCTTCTGCATGGTGAGAATAGCTTCATCTACAGAATTTATTTTTGCAAAAGACTCGCCTAGCCGAAACAAAGCCTCGGGGACTCGGTTCTCTGCTGGATATATCTGAAACACATCGCTATACGATACTATCGCGCGATCGTATTGCCCTAAGTTCTCTTGGCATATACCGACCCAAAACAAAGCGTTATCGGAATAAGTAGTATCTGGATTTGCCTCCACAAAAGACTGAAACGAGCTACGTGCCGCTTCGTAATCTCCAGTTCTCAGTAACGCAAGAGCCTTCTTAAAAGCGTCTGCCTGACCTCCAGCAACGCTAGCAATCTGCTCCTCATCCTCGGCTAAAAGTTGCGCCGGAACGCCCTGAGGCGGAGGCACTCTCGTCCCAAATCTCTTAATGGTTTGCTCAAGTTCCTTGGTCTTATTGCTAGAAACATGCGCAAGTTCCTCTACCATGCCCTTCATAAGGCGCACTTCAGATTTTAGCTCGCCGATACTCGCTATCTGTCGAGCCTGTATCTCTCGCAAATCAGCAATGTCTGCCTCTAACAGCTGAACCTTATTTCCAGAGGCACAGCCCAGGCAGAAAAAAAACATCGACAGAACCACTGCTCTATCCCGCATCATTGCTAACGCACTGCTCCTCTTAAACAACTGCGGCGAACGCTACGACGCATACCTAAACTTCCTACGTCGCCCACGTTCGCCTTGCTACTAACTCTTGTTTTATCTATCCGTGGCAGACTGCGTGGAACAACTTGCCACGCCACTCGGCAACCACAGAATACGCAACGCACCTACTTCATTGCAAAGTGAGCCCGCCTATTTTTTGCCCAAGCACCTTCGTCGTGACCCGAGTCAAGAGGCAACTCCTCGCCATAACTAATTGTGCTTAAGCGATCGGATTTAACGCCCAACGAGTTCAAATACTCCTTCACAGAATGAGCTCGTCGCTCACCTAACGCCATGTTGTACTCAGCAGTTCCTCTCTCATCGCAATGTCCCTCTACAACGACCTGGACATTTGGATTGTCGTGTAACCATCGAGCATTGGAGCTCAAAACCCCCTGGGCACTATCATCCAAGGACGAGGAGTCAAAATCAAAATTGACGTCGCCTAACTCTTTACCTGCCTCAGCTAATGGGATGTTGCCATCTCCCATACCTGAACCGTCAGCACCACCAACTCCTCCCTTACCAGTCTTGGAGCACGCAGCTACTGACACCAATAATATCCCTGTCGACAAAAATCTAAATACTCGCATCAATCCCTCCTAAGGCATTTTCACACTGCCATGTCGTCATTAAAAAAAATCACACCAATAATATTAAACAAAATTTATACACCGCGTTGCCAAAACACTTTTAACAAACGGCATAACTCACTCACAACACCAATAGCGAATGACAAACGCTTCCCAACAAGAAATTTTTTGGCATTCGCTCTTGTCAAAACTAGCAAACCGTGACCGCTCGCTAGTTGCTGTACTGACAATAGCCTCTGAAAACTGACCGTGCCACAATCTACTTCTCAGCTTCCGCTAGCATACTCATCAAATTTGGCTACGCCCTATATATAATTTTATTAGGCTTATATCTAGCGATATTTTTGTGCAAGCTTGATTTTTTACGCGAAACAAATATCTACAGACTCACTCAAGAATAGGTGACCATGTAGGCTGACTATCGGACGAGCGGGCAGAACCTAGTATCGTCGGACTACCACCGCGGAGCGATATAATGGCAATGCTGCTGTTAGGTCCTCGCACGGTGGTGCTATACGCTATAAGTCGACCATCTGGCGACCAGCTCGGATCCTCATTATTTCCAGCATAAGTCAGCTGCACTGTATTGTTCCCATCTGGCGACGCTATGAACAGTTGATTACCACCAGAGCGGCACACAAAGGCCACATAATCACCTCGAGGCGACCAGCTAGGAGATGTGCAGTAGTTGCTGTCGGCATAACTAATACGACGTGCCGAACCATCCCCACCGTCTACCGGCATGACGTAAATCTGCGGGCTACCAGCTCTATTGGAGCAAAAGGCGATTTGGCCGCCGTCTGGAGAATAGCTAGGTGATACATTGATAACCCCGCTTCTCTTTGTGAGCGTTCGAATCAAAGATCCCCTTAGATCAAAAAGCACCAAATCCGAACTACCTTCGTATGTGGACGAGGCGACAAGCGCGCCCCCGTCAGGAGAAAACTCCGCCCCTAGCTCCATGCCTTTTGCCTGTGTGATTCTCCTCTGGGATGCCCCGTCGCTCGATACAATATAAAGCTCCGGCTCACGCGTCTTATACGAAGTATAAACAATTCTATCTCCACTTGGCGACCAGGCCGGCGAAAGAACTAATCCCCGATCCCTTGTATATTGGCGGACATTTGAGCCATCTAGATCCATCACAAAGAGTTCCTTAAAACGCCCAACGCGCGAGATATAGGCTATCCTTGAGCCAAACACACCGCTCTCTCCCGTAAAATATTTCATTATCTCGTTAGAAAACTTATGAGCAATTCGCCTGCTGTCTTTTGCTTCGCCGCGATACTGTTTGCCTAGGACCATTTGTTTCCGAAGCACATCATAGAGGTATAGCTTAACTTGCAAAACTGGTTGAGGTTCTCTTAAAACACTCACCTCACCTCGAACCAAGCCTTCGGCGCCTATTACTGACCAATCCGAAAAGACTATGTTGTCAGGTTCTATGCACCTTCCAGGACTTTCCACAAAAGAGCCAGGATTCATGACCTTAAAAATCCCAGTGAGCTGCAAGTTTCTGCCAATCGTCTCCGAGATGCTCACTGACTGATCATCTGCTTCGCCTGCATTGCAGAGCTGCGGCACTGCAATGGGGAACCCAGCCTGCGGCCCAGTAATTCTTAAATCGGTCTGAGCAAACGCACTGCCTCCGCTTAATAAAGACAAAAGGAAGAAAACCGCCAAAAATAACCTGCCCCAACTGAGCGAAACACGTAAAGGTAAATAACGAAATTTTTCCATGTAACTTGCCAACCTAATTAGTAATACCCTAACGACATAATCAAGGACGCTATTCGTGAGAATCGAACACAATGCGCACCTCCCTAAACTTATCGCGCAAGCTTGCCGGTGGCGCGGGAACTGGCGAAGCCTTATACACAGCTCGCAACACCGATTCATCAAAACCAGATCGCCCAGAACTCTGCAAAATCTCGGCATTTTGAATAACGCCGTCGGGTAAAATCGCTACCGAAACCTGCGCGCTCAGGCGCTCAGTCCCGGCTAGCCAATGCCATCCCCCCTTGATGTGAGCCTCGAGTGCGTTTCGATATCTAATGAACTCAACGCTTGCAAGCGTTCCGCCTCCTCTATCGTTACCGCCAATTTTAGCCGCACCGATGCCGCTGCCACCCGCGTCAGCTGAATTGCCCTTATAACGACTTGCTGATTTTTCGATGGCCTTTTTTAGCTTATCCTCGCGCTCGCGTCGCGCCCTTTTTTCTTGCTCCTTCTTCCTCTCTTCTTCCTGGCGCTTTCTCTCCTCCTCCTGAAGTTTCTTTTTTAGCTCATCTTCTTGTCGCTTCTTTTCCGCCTCTTGCTTGCGCTTCTTTTCCTCCTCGGCCTGTTTCTCTCGTTCTTCGCGAAGTTTTTTCTCCTTCTCTTCCTTCTCCTGCTTAAGCCGTTTTTTCTCGGCTTCAATTTTTTGTTTCTCTGCCTCCTGAAGTGCTTTAATTTTCTCCGGGTCTTCTACAACTGTCGGTTGAGAAATATCTCGCTCGACTACTTTTTTTATATCTTCGGGCTCTACCGAATCTCGCTTTTCTTCACGACTAGTCTTATCTACAGGAGAGCTATCTACAACCGGAGGCGCAACTTTACTTTTTTCCTTCTCATCACTTACGTGAGAGATCCCACCAATTGACTTCCCGCCCTCGAGAGATACGGTAAAAACCTCTTGCCGACGCAGGGCCTTCGCATCGCTACTTTCTATCATGAGGATGGCAATAAAGACTGCCAACAGATGTCCAATACAAGAGAGCGCTAGCCCCAATGGAAACAGAACGGGATTGCTACGGCGCTTAAACAGCCTACCTCGAGCCACTTCCGTGGCATGCACATCATCTCTATATGACCGTTCCACAAAATAATATTTCTACCCAGGCTCTGTTACTAGACCTACCTTCTCTATCCCGGCCCTGCGGATTTCGCCCATTACTTCCATTACATGTCCATAGGCTACTTTTTTGTCAGCGCGAATAAAAACGCGCTTATCAGCTCTGTCCTTAATAATCGCACCTACGCGTTTCCCTAACTTAGCAACCTCAACCAAATTGCCAGCACCGATATAAACCAAACCTTTTGCATCTATAGAAACAACTAGCTGTTCCCCCTCACCCTCGATAGGCGCAATAGTCTCTCGCGGAAGCTCCAATTCAACACCCTGCTGCAGAATGGGTGCGGCAACCATAAAAATGACTAGCATTACCAACATCACATCCACCAAGGGAGTGACGTTAATCTGCGAGAGTGCGCCGCTATCTTGCCCTGGCTCGTCAAATGCCATCTTTCAGTAGGCTCCTAGGTGAGAAAATATCTTCGTGCCATGTTTAGAAATTCAGCAGAGAACATGTCCATGTTGCGCGACAACAAGCGCACTTGCTGCATGAAATAATTATAGGCGATAGCCGCCGGTATCGCTGCAGCTAAACCAATCGCGGTAGCAATCAAAGCTTCCGAGATACCAGGCGCAACCGCCTGAATGGACGAACTCTTTAACATACTTAAGCCTCTGAATGCGTTCATAATTCCCCACACCGTTCCGAAAAGACCAATAAACGGCGCGGCAGACGCAGTTGTAGCAAGAAAAGTAGTTCCCTTCTCTAGTCGCGTAACCTCCTCGGCCTTCGCGCGCTTTAGCGCCCGATCCAAATTCTCCAGCTCTCTAAAATCCCCCTTTTCACTGCGCGATTCGAGCTGCCGCAAGACCTGAGTGAGCTCCTTATGTCCAGCCACAAAAACAGTCGCAACGGGGCTCGCTTTCAGTCGAGCACAGGAATCATTCACCTGCGATAAATTGCGACTCCCCCAAAAGACATCTGAGAACTTATCGCTCTGGCTCTTAGCCCTGCGAATTTCTAGGCATTTAGCAAAAACGATCCCCCATGTGACTACGGACATGATGGCCAACAAAAGAAGAACGAGCTTTACTACAGGACCAGCACTTAAGACTAAATCTATTATAGAACTTTCATGCACCATCGCCCCTGTAGCGACCGATGGAAGTTCCAAATCTTTCACAGCATTTTCCGCAACTAACTGCGGAAATACTCCAATCCAATACATGCCAGCCATATTCACTAGTCTTTTCTAATAATATCGTAGTTATCTTGTAGTAAATTAATTACTAACTTCTTCTTCTCTGCTAACCGCGCTGCCGTAGACTATCAGCAGAAATTCTTTGGTTAATCTTTAAGGCTATGCTAATTGAGCCGCTAAGATTTTTTTTGCACAATTAAAGTACCAACCCGTGTGCTATGCCTAAATGCAGCTTGGCATAACGCGCCCAGTAGGTAGTTTTGTGCATTATTAAAAAAAGACTAACGCAAGTCCCAAGTGCTTACAATACGTCGTTTGCGTTATTTTTCCGTTAATGAAAAATGAGCTTGGAGATTGATTTTGTTTTACTCAGTGTAATTAGCAACTAGCAGCGAGGAGTTAGAAGATGAGCATAAGAGTAGCCATAAATGGTTTTGGGAGGATAGGCCGAAATGTTTTGCGCAGCTTACCCAGCAATAGCAAAATCGAGATCGTGGCTGTTAACGATTTAACTGACACTAAGACTCTTGCGCATTTACTAAAGTACGACTCAGTACACGGCACTCTGCCACTTCCAGTCGAGGCAAGCGCCGATAGCATAGTAGTGGGCGACAAGACAATTAAAGTATTGTCGGAACGAAATCCACAGAACTTACCCTGGGCTAAATTAGGCATAGACGTCGTATACGAGTGCACTGGAATTTTTCGCACGAAAAAGGAGGTGTCTGCTCACATAGATGCTGGTGCAAAGAAAGTACTAATATCTGCCCCCTCCCCAGATCCTGACATCACAGTTGTGTATGGAGTAAACCACGAGAATTACGAGCCGCAGACACATCAAGTTATTTCTAATGGTTCCTGCACCACAAATTGTCTAGCACCCGTTGCCAAAATCGTGCTGGACAATTTCGGCATCGAGCGTGGAATGATGACAACCATTCATTCCTACACCAATGACCAGCAGATTCTAGACTTGCCGCATGCGGATTTGAGACGAGCGCGAGCTGCGGCATTGTCTATGATTCCAACTACAACTGGAGCAGCCAAGGCAATGTCGCTAGTAATTCCGGAGCTAAAGGGCAAGTTAGATGGATTGGCAATTAGAGTACCTACTCCGAACGTGTCACTGGTAGACTTTGTCTGCGAAACGCAAAAAGACGTTACCCTGGCGGAAGTCAAGAGTGCGCTCGTTGAGGCCGCAAGAGGCAAACTTTCCCAGATCCTAGCCATTTCTGACAAACCCTTGGTAAGTTGTGATTTTAACGGTTGTCCGAAGTCGGCGATAGTCGACATCGAGTCTACAATGGTCATAGGCGGCAGGATGGTAAAGATTTTAGCTTGGTATGACAATGAAATTGGCTTCTCGCACCGAATGAACGACGTAGCCGCCATACTGTTTGGGTAATTATGAAATTGCACATTCTAGCGAATTGGAAAATGAATATGCTTCGCGCGCAAGCGAGCATATTCATGAAACAATTTTTTGACCTCTTCGACGCTCGCAAAATCGATTTCTCGGAGACATATATTGGGATTGCCCCACCATATACGAGCTTGGATGTCGTGCGCGAGGCAATTGAAAGTTCGGAAGACTTGTCGCAAATCGTCCATCTTGGCGCGCAGAATGTCCATTGGCTAAACACTGGGGCGCATACTGGTGAAATTTCGGCAAAGATGCTTGAGGAGGCCCGCGCAAAGTTTTGCATTATTGGGCATTCAGAACGAAGGCAGTATTATGGCGAGACTGACGAAGTTGTCGCCAGGCGCACACTTGCAGCGGTTGAAAATTGTTTAACTGCCGTAGTTTGCGTGGGCGAATCTGCGGAGCAGTTCAAGGCTAAAGTTACCGCTAATGTAATTGAGCGACAGATAGAGGCGGCCTTTAAGGATTTTTCTACTTTGAGAAACCTTACTCAATACCTCGTCGTTGCTTACGAACCGGTCTGGGCAATTGGAACTGGGTTAGCGGCAACGCCTGAGATAGCAACATCGGTTCATACTCATATTCGCAAGCTGCTTAAGGGCATTTTTGGCGAAGACCTCAGCAAAGAGATACCCATTGTCTATGGTGGCTCGACTAACCCGGCCAATATTGGCGAGTTATGTGCGCAAAAAAACATAGACGGGGCGCTTGTTGGAGGTGCAAGTCTTGATCCCAATGGGCTTTTTCAGTTAATAATTAATGCAAAAGCGGCTGGTTAAACCATTGAAGGATTAGGATCTTGAGCGATACACTTATTTCTATAGTACACATCATTGCCTGTATAATACTCATAGGCATAGTTTTATTGCAGCGTGGAAAAGGAGCTGAAGCTGGAGCAGCTTTTGGCGGAGGTGGACAAACATTTTTTGGAGCAAGTGGTGCTGGAAATATATTGACACGCATTACGACCTGTACGGCTATCCTATTCATGGTTACTTCCGTAACATTGGCTGTGCTTTCCAAGCGTAGCACTGCTGGCGAGGGCGAGATTTTTAAAAACATTGAAGCGCCGCAAGCTCCGGACAGTCCACCGCTTACGAGCGGCGTTACAGATACCTCGACAGCACCGGCACAGATGGAGAATGCTGAGCAGACCGATAAGCCGACCGAGGATGCAGCTCTCGATAAACCTTTAGAGGCTAGTGCAGAGGCTCCTAGCGAAGCGGCTCCGGTTCTACCAGAGCAGGTTGCTAACGAGCCGGCAGTAGGGGCGGGAGATGGAGAGCAAGCAGAGGGCGACGATGGCCTCCCGAGCAGCGAGACGACAAATTAGATAATTTTAAGCCCTGGTGCTGGAACTGGTAGACAGGCACGGTTGAGGGCCGTGTGTCGCAAGGCGTGAGAGTTCGAGTCTCTCCCAGGGCAATACTTGATTTTTACTACGGTCAAAATTCCTTTTCTCTAAGATTAAGTCTGATGGAATTTCGCGAAGTAGGTCTTTAGGCTGCTTCCCCAAAACCGCTCTAATAATATACTGATCCTGCACTGATTAATAATCTCTGCTTGCTGTATTTTGCCACGACTGAGGCAAAATACTTGCAACATTATTCTTGCTTAGCATCGTATCGCTGTAAGACAATAAGCGGCTCGTAGTCCAAGAGAGCTCGCCACCTTGGCGGAAAAGAGCCAACCATCGCGATGCCTGGATTTATAATGTCACTTTGATACTGGAGCTGGTGAGCATCTGAGAATAAACTGACTACGTCGACGCGGTAGGCCTCAGACTGCCATAGTTCCGGCGTAGTATATTCTTCAACCTGTGGATCTTGATCCTTAGGACAAGTGTCCGATATATAGGTATACGTCGACAGAATCTCGATAGAATTGTCGCTAGAAAACCAGTATCCTGTATCACGAGCAGATCTCCCAGCTCGTTCGGCATTGCAAATATCCATATGGTTTACTTTGGCCACTAAATATTCATACTCAACTGAGTAAGTGCCGTCTCCGTAGAAGGAATACAGTGCAGATGCGTTTAAATCACTAACGAGCTGCAGCCATGTCCCACAAATTGTCTTAGGATCTAAGTCATAACCAACTCCATCTTTGACTTCTGGAAAGTAAATAAGTTCTTCTGGATATGGCCCGACATAACTGTCGCACAGGTGAATTCCAGTTGCGCGTCCAGCATGTTCAGCTGCGGTTGGAAACGCAAAGTCTCCATCACGAACTCTGATGATTTCTGCTATGAGTTGAGACGAGGAAGGAGCATCTATTGTAACAACGCCATAACTATCGGGGACTGTGTTGTAGTGTTGCATATCATGCAGAGCGAGGGTTTTAGTTTGGTGCTTTCCGATTAAGATCGGTTCCACATGAGAGCTTTGACCGGTTGTTACTGTGATTAGCGCATTAATATCCTCCGAAGATGTATTGCTCAAATATGCAAAGTTATTCATATTTAAAAACAAGTTGTAAGAAGCAGTAATTGCTGCGCCAAAGGCCTCGCGCGAAGAAGTTCCATACATGGCCGAAATACTTCCGTCATCGAACCTAAAGTACAACATACTTTGGGCAATAATAGAATTTGCGTGAGAAGGTAGGATAGTAGCAAAGCCAGTATCTTCTGGTGCAAGAAATTTGCTAGCATTTAAGTGCTGCTGACCAAATGGGGGAAGATAGATCGTCTCATTGTAGACTGCTTGTCCTGCACTGTTATAGAAAATCACCTGAGGCGAAACGGTTTCATCGCTAGCATTTAAAACCTCAACCCAATTCTGACTACCCCCTCGATTCGACAGCGTGATATGCAATGGACGTCCATTGCCCGCACGGGCCATTATGGGAAATGCAAAACTATATGTCAGGGAGGCGAGACCAAATGGCGCGTCATGCCCAAAGCGCGTTACATATGAGATATAAGCAGCATGCTTATCCGCGGGAACAATACGGATTAGTCCTACCTTAGAATGGCCAAGTGTATTATGTCCGCCATCTAAATCAATTCTGCCAAAACCAGTAACCTGAACTGTGTTGCGCGCAACTTCTTTGCCTTCCTGATCGTGCATTATGACTTCGTATTGTTTAGGCACATTTTCTAAATTTATTAACGTATGCCAGTTAGCAACGCCATTCTGAATTTCCCAACCCGCCGCGCTAGGTTGAAAGGTGTTAAAACCAACTGAACTTGCCCCTCGTATTGGTTCAGATACCGGCAGGGCATACGCGAATTCAAATCCGCCACCTATCCCATCCCTGTAGTAAGAAACTCGGCCGGCAACTGAGCCCTCAAAGTCTATCTTGACCATTCCGAATGAATCAGCACTGAACCCTGGTCTAAGATCGTTTAAAATAGTGTCAAACTGCTGACTAGGAGCAAGAATTGGCAAATTAAATTCAACACCTTTGTTCCCATGTATATCAAATATAGTGAGATGTACTCGAACATCGCTGGAGCCCGTATTGACTATTTCGAGAATATTACGCTGATCTAGAAACCCATTCCAAGGGGCATATGCTGGACTGTTCAAGACACCTTTAAAGCTTCCAGGATCGTTCGGATCGGTGCCGTCAGCAACCTCAGTTATGTTTTCATAACCATCCCCGTCTGCGTCTAATGCAAAGGCACTGTTGACCATAAAAAAAACAGCGCCGAATTCGGCAACTGCTGCCATTACAATCCAGGTGCACATCACCCAGGCGAAATAATTTAGTTTAGCAAAAGTCCCTCTCATGTTTCCCTCGATGTCCTAAAAACAAGCGTTCGTGATTGAACCGTCATAGCCTTTCCAAAAAGTAGAAGATTTAACTTACTTTCTGAAAACCGCATCATTAACAACATTGACGTTGCGAGATATTATCGCGAAATACAACTAAAATGTTGCATTTTATTTCAGACAGGCCATCTAGGTTACAGAAAAGCAACTACTCAGGTGCTCTTATTAAGAAGAACTATAGCTTGGGCAGAAATCCCTTTCTCTTGACCTACGAAGCCAAGTTTTTCAAAGGTTGTTGCTTTTACAGAGACTTGCTCTACGGCACAACTGAATAATTTTGCTAGCGAGAGTCTTATACTTTCTACGTGGGGTTTTAACTTCGGCTTTTCAGCCATGACAACAGTGTCGCAGTTGACTATTTCCCAGCCGAGCTCACTAACGTGTTTCCATACTGCATTAAAAAGATCAGTACTAGCTATGTCCTTGTACCGCTCGTCACTATCAGGGAACCATGTGCCAATGTCTCCCAAAGCTAGCGCCCCGAGAAGAGCATCGATAATGGCGTGCAGTAGGCAGTCAGCATCTGAATGGCCAAGCAAACCCCTATCATGAGGAATCTCAACGCCACCTAAAACTAACTTCCTCCCCTCGCACAAGGCATGCACGTCAAAACCACAACCAACACGCATAGCTACACCAGCCATCTATCAAGCTCCAAACGTGCCCTAGTGTCTACGACAACTGGAAACCATAAGCTCGCGGTGACTGACTGATTTTCGTAGCAGCTAATACCTTCGGAACAAATTCTTTTGTCTCATGCCGCAGGAGATCAGTTTTTGCGAGCTCAAAAAAATCTCGCGTCCCGGCTACTTTAATAGCTTCCCGCACGCGCCCCTCACCGGCATTATAGGCAGCAATAGCCAAGTACCAGTCGTCGAAGAGATCGTAGAGGTATATAAAATGTCGCGCCGCGGCGTGAGTGGACTTGATAAAATCCTTTCGCTCATCCCTAAACACATTCACCATCAGGCCATATTTCCTAGCAGTTGCCTTAGTAAATTGCCACATTCCGACCGCGCCACTCCCACTCCGAGCACCATTAACATATCCGCTTTCGACAAAAGCTACATTTACCAATTCCGTGGGCAAACCATAGCTATCAAAAATATTTTCCAACAATTTGTTATACGTTCGCCTTCGAGCAAGTGCTTGCTCGGTAAACCGCCTTCCTGTTGAAGCATAGTGGCGCGTAAACCGCTTGACTTGGGCGTTCTCAACTACGTGCATATCTCCTATTAATGGCAAATTCCGCCGTGAGCCTCTGGCGTCACCATCGCTTCGCTCTTCTACACGCTCAACACTGGCAGTGCGCCACGCGAAGATCGATGCTGGCGAGAAGCTAAAACTCCTGGTACTTTCTGAAAGTGCCGAAACAGAACATCCACCTAAACAACCCAATGCGACTAAAAGGCCTGTCGCTAAAGAGATTCGCTTAAGAAGCATAGACTTGTTACAAAAAATCATCTCGTTTTCTCCTTAGATCACTTTTACCCACAACTCACTCCACACCCCCTACTAGTTATCAATCAGATATCTCACTGCGCTCTTCAAGTGGGGATATTACTTTCATTTGCGGTTTGGAGACAAGCCCTAGGCATTATTTCCTAGCAATCACATAACTTATGTGCGTAATAAATAATAAAAGATGAGGACACTCCATTATATTTGTTGCCGAAAGTACATTAACTATTATAATTTTCTATGTGTTTGTAATATATTTTTGCTTCATCAGATTGTGTAATCTTCATTATCCGATGGAAGAATTGAGGTAATTATTATGAGGATTTGTTGGCAGAGATTTTTGGCGCTAATTTTATTGTTGTCTGTGTCGTTGCTTAACGCCTGCTCGTCAATGTCTTTGCAAGATGCAATAACAGATAGGCTTTCTTTGTCATCAATTGGTTTCGCTGGACAGAAATATGATAGAAGCGGCACCTTGATTATCAGCAAGCGCGTGCCTATTAAAATTAGTTCGGACAATGCGAAAATTGGACAAGTGAATAGTGCATTTGCGTCGACTGCGCCTACTCCGAGTAGTTCTCTTTCTTATGGAGCTTTCGTGAGCTACATTCCGCCGGTTGCTGCTTTTTTGCCCGCGGACAACGAAGTGTGGATAGAAATTTCAGCGGAGGCTAAAACACTTACGCTCTATCGCGGTAGCGAGATCGTAAAAAGAATTGCTGGCGATGGCCAGATTGATTTAGAGCCAGGGGTATATGCACTTCAACACAAGCAAAGGAATCCCTTGTGGTATGCGCCAGATAGCTACTTTCTCAAGAGGCGGCAATCTGTGCCAGCCGCCGAAGATCACACGCGATACAGGAAAGGAGCTTTGGGTGAACACGTGATATATGCGTCGACAACATTTGCCATACATTCGGCATCGCTTTGGGACAGCGATGTAGGCGGAATGCGAATAAAGCGCAACGATCTATCATCGATTTATTATATGATTCCTATTGGTGCAACAATAGTAGTAAAGTGAGCGGGACGGCGCCCTTTCTGTCTTTCTTTCGTTTTTTGGGCGGCGCGTCAAAAACGCCTACTAAAAGTTAGATAGCTGCGTCTGTTGGCGTGGAAAGCGGCATTTGCTGGATATTTATAGACTTATACGCTCTATAAACTAACAAAATAACTAAATGTATACACTCTAGCAGCTGCTTGGCATAACCTTAAACGGTAGAGCAAAACGACTCAAAATTACATAAAGACTACTTCAATGACAAAAGGACAGTTCGCCGAATTGCGAAAAGGTGTGGTAAAACGAAGGACTAAGCGCCGCTTGAGTTTGTTTATCAACGGCATTAACCTGGATCGCGCCACGCGGCGACTCGATAAGAAAATAGATCTATCCCGATTAGTGGAAGGTTTATGTGGCGGCCTAACTCCGGAAATCGCAAGATATTACACATTAGTTCCATACGAAGACGATGCGCGACAGTTTGCCTTCCTCGAGGCAGTTGAGCGAGCTGGATTAGAGGTCATAGTCAAGCGCCTGCCACCTAAAGGTGTTAAGCGGCAGGTTTCTATGGACGTCCACATTGCAACCGATTTGATGTCGTTTAGTCTAAATAGAAGCTCGTTACTACAAGAAGGTTTTTCTCAAGAGAACTATGTTGGCATAAGCAAGGTAGTAAACGGAAATACCGTTGCAGAAGAGCCTATACCGGACGAGGAAGCACAGAGTGTAAAAAAAATCGCCGTGCTCGTATGTCCGAGCCGAGAAATTACTTACGCCATACATACAGCTCATTGTGCTGGGGTAGAGACGCATTTAGCTGATTTTGGTTTATACGGCACGTCCGATGGATGGAAAGGCGTAGATCGCTGGATTGATTTGTCAACCTCAGAGACTATTTGGCGCGATTAGAAACGACTAGAAACAAGGAAAGCCTCCAAGAAACTGCCGTCCCTCGACATAGTTTTTTTTAAGACACGTCCAAAGGCAAATCCAAATCCTCGCCCAAATAATCGTAGTCGGCATCCTCGGCAAGATTTTCAAAGATCGTGTATTCCCCAATAAACGCCAGGCGCACAGTGCCAATCGGGCCATTGCGGTGTTTTGCTATTATGAGTTCCGCAACGCCCTTATCCTGTGTGTCTGGATGATACACTTCATCTCTGTAAACAAACGCTATTATATCAGCATCCTGTTCGATAGCTCCCGATTCGCGCAAATCTGACATTAAAGGTCTCTTGTCCTGCCTGCCCTCTACACTACGGTTTAGCTGAGAGAGAGCAATTATTGGAACGTTTAGCTCCTTAGCCAAACTCTTTAAGGAAGCTGAAATAATGGCTATCTCCTGCTCACGCCGTTCGGTGCGCTTATTAGTAACGCGCATTAGCTGCAAATAATCGATAATCATTACCGCAAATGGATTCTGGCGATACAATCTACGAGCCTTAGCCCGCATCTCCAAAGCCGAGATTGCCGCAGTGTCGTCGATAAAAATATTAGCATTGGTGATTTCCGAAGCTGCGTCCACCAATCTTGGAAAATCGCTCTCACCGAGTTTCCCGCTCCTAACGCGCGAACTACTAACTCGCGCCTCTGAACACAGGAGCCTCGTGGTTATTTGTTGTTTCGACATTTCGAGCGAAAACAGCGCAACTGTTTTTGCCTGTTCTATTGCAATGTGCTGCGCGATCGAAAGCGCTAACGATGTTTTTCCCATACTAGGGCGGCCAGCAATAATTATTAGATCGGATTCTTGAAATCCACTGGTCAACTTATCTAGTTCCGCAAACCCCGACGCAACCCCAGTTAAAGCCTCCTTACTAACGTAGCGCTGCTCAACCTGCTTTATCGATTCCTTGACAATGTCACTTACTCGAACAAAGCCGCTCTTTACGCGAGATTCTGACACGGCGAAGATCTTTTGCTCAGCCTCGTCCAAAAAATCGTCGACGTCGCTAACCTCACCATACGCAGCGGTGGCTATCTCTGACGACGCCGAGATAACTTTACGTCTTAACGACATCTCTTTTACTATACGCGCATAATATTCAACATTAGCCGATGTTGGGACCACATCTACTAGTTTAGACAGATATTCGATTCCACCGATAGAATCGAGCAAGGCGGACATGCGCAAAGATTCAGTCAAAGTTACGATGTCAATTGGTTCCTGGCGCTCTGCAAGCTCGAGCATAACCTGAAACAGTATCTTGTGTGCGCGCTGGTAGAAATCCTCTGGCTCCAGTAGTTCAATGGCCGCATTAACAACCTCATTATCTAAAAGTACCGCACCTAAAACAGATTGCTCGGCGTCAAGAGAGTGAGGCGGCACCCTTCCACTATGTCTATGCGAACTAACTACCTTAAGTGAGGAACCTTGGACGACATGCTCATCAATTGGCTGAACGTTAGACATCGCAAATACTCGCTAATAAATTTTCAAAATCTTCGACCACGACAAAAGGCCAATGCTCTGCTGCAACAAACTTTACATCGCCACAAAAACTCTCTCTGTCCTCCTCAAAAACATCAACATCAACTGAGGGCAACTCAGTTGTCCCCATGGAATTTTCCCTTCTCGCAATGAGCAGCAACAACAACTTCGAACTTAGCCTTTCAAAGCGGCCAATTACATGCAGGCTAAGAATTTTTGAAGCGGCTTGTTTCGAAAGATTATAGTCGCCTTTTCCATACAATGCTATCGCATAATCTAACATTAGCGAAGCTGATACTTTATCTCTAAGAGCCAGGATTGGGGCACCTAAAAATTCCGCTGCCTCGGCTGAGTTATTCATCGACAATAACAGCTTCGCGTGCTCGGAAATCTGCTCAATTGAATAATCATTCTGGACGGCCCTTACTGAGTGGCAGTACCCTTCATCGAACTTGCCAACCGCCACGTTAGCTAGAGAAATATTTCTGTGAATTTCAGCTGGCCTAAGTACCTGAACTTGGTGATTCTCACTATTTGGAGCGAACTTGCTTGATGCGAGCGAACTCATGTCTAGCAGGTCAACATACTGCTCTAATGCGCTCTCAAATTTAGCGCTCTTATAAAGAGTTTGAGCCAAATTTTCTCGCGCAATGACATAATCAGGTTTAAGTTGAACCGCCCTTCGAAAGTAAGCCTCAGCCTCCTCCAGCCGATTTTGCGCCCCAAGCACATAACCCAAATCATTATAAACACTTGAGACGCCGTTATCTACCGCTAAAGCCTGGCGAAACTCGAACTCTGCAACATCAAACCTTCCTGCACTAACGTTGTTTTTCCCACGGGTTATGTGGCTTATTAAGCGCATTTCGCGACTCTCTATAACGCTTGGCGACACGTCCTCGGGTGGGAAAACGCATGCAGCTAGAAAATGAGACAAATAACAGGCGAGCATAACAACTAAGAGCCGCCAGTAATAATATTGGTCTAGTCTGTTAAAAAGATGCTGCATTCAAACACATATTTTTTTATAACGCGAAAATTCCTTACCAAACTCGGCGCTTGTAACCAATTAGGAAGTGGGATAGTAATACTTAATCGAGCTTAAAAAAACAGTCCACAGGAAACAATTTTTTGTCCACTGCACTACTGATTTTTGTATTCCTTAGCTAGTCAAGAGCTGACGCTTAGTTTAGGAATGTTAGTTCTATAGAACTCTTAATAGCAATGTCGCATGAGGGCTATTTATGGGAAAACCAAAAACTAACGAATTTAAAATTATTATTACCGCTGGCATTGTGCTTCTTGCGTTTGCGTATTTTGCATACAAGCGCGAGGCGATACTGCCGAAGGATGTCATTTCTGCTAATGGCGACAAGCGATCTGATGGATTAGGAGCCTATGGAAACGCCGAGCCTTCGCGGCTTGTTAATGGCGAAGCCGGCACAGGCGCGATTTCGAGTTCAGAACCACAATTGCAAGCGGAACGTCCCACTTTAGTTCCGCTACCTCCCGAAATGGAGAAGGCGTTAAATAGCCCACCGCCAGAACTACCACCAGACCTACAAGCCCAACTTAATGCTCCACCACCAGAACTGCCGGAAGATTTGCGAAGGCAATTGGAGTCTCCCCCTCCCCCATTACCAGCTGATCTTCAAGCGCAACTAGAAGGCCCGCCACCAGAGCTGCCGGAAGACATAAAGAAAGCTCTACAAACGCCTCCGCGCGTGGTTAGCATTGATGAAGTGAACAATCCGGAGGGATTGAGCAAATAAACACTTATGACTTAAGCCTAAGATTTTATGTGCACGTCTTCCTACGACGCACACATAAACAAATGAGCAAACATCCACCAAATACGCATACGACTGTCGCGCCAGTCGGTAGATCAAATACGTAGGAAGCAACAACCCCAGCTACGCTGCTGATAAAACCGCAGAGCCACCCAACTATCAGCTTGCCTTTCGCCGAGTCCGCCAACAGAACGCCACAGACTGCGGGAACGACAAGAAATGAAAACACCAACAAAACGCCAGCAATCTCTACCGAGCTAGTTACTACTACCCCAAAAGTCGAGTAAAACAAAAAATCCCACCATCGCACGTTTGAGTTACCAAGACCACGCGAATCGCTAGCGCCAAAGGAAATGGCAAAAAACTGACGACGACAAATCCAGTGAATAGCAGCAACGACTAAGTAGATCACAAAAACACTCGAAATCTCGTGCCATTCAGTGAATAATAGATGCCCAACCAAAAGATTTTTTAGCTCGTCGCCTCCTTCCGGCACCATGCTTAAAATTAATAATGCATTTCGCTTATCTCGTTTCGAGCGCCTACAACGACTCCGCCTAGGTAGTGCTTAGAGAGCAGAATTTCAGCTTAACCGAGCGCGGCAATACCTAGCAAAAATAACCCGGAGGGCCTCGCAAAAAAATGTTTATATGAACTGTGGAGGTAAGAAGCGAAACATACTGCAAGAAGCTATTCTCGACAGTGATTATAGGCAATAGAGCCTCGGCAGCCTTGGAAACCAAGCTCGCCGAACTGCCACTAGTGAATTTACAAACAGCACACTGCTAGTGGTGGTGGGAGCGAGTATCCGACTCACCACTAACTTCGAGAAAATGGAGAACCGCTAGCATAGAGGCTAGCAGGTAAAACGCTCCAAGAAAGCGTCGAATGTTGTTTTTGTTCGTCGACATGGGTGAATTATATACTGAGACAACGAAAATATTCAACAGCCGCCTCGTATGATCACACTAAGCAATTTACTGACCCGCCAATTTAAATTTAACAGCCATGAGGGCAAACGGCCATTTCGAGCATAATAACCAGTCGTCACTAAAAGGACAAGTTGAGCTCATCGAGCAGAGCCTTCATGCGCTGTTCCACGCTCCCCGTATGCCAGGGTCTTGCATAGCCCAACACTTGTCTTTGCCTATTGACTGAAAACAAAGCCGGCACACCACTTACTCCTGCTGCGCGATAGAGACTTCCGTCCGGATCGAACAAAGGCTCGACATTGAACCGCTTAGCAAACGCATTTAAACCATTAAGATCGCTTATTCCCAATACAAGTTCAAAATCGATCTTTGGTGAGCGAGATAGATATTCGCTGATTTCCTTAACCTCAGTTCCCACTCCCTGACACGAAGGACACCAAGGCGTAAGATACATAACCACACAATACTCGCTATAGGGACATATTTCTCGCTGAACACCCGCCTTAGCATGTAGCTCAATGTGAGGAATTTCTCTTTTAGTGAGCGCAACTTTAGCAGCGAGAAAGAGACCACACGTCAAAACCACTCCCCCTCCAATCAATCTCAACAAATTCCTCCGTGACTCCTCCTTCCGAGCCTTTATTTGCTCTTGTCGCCGCGCAAACTCCCTGACTGCTCTGCTCTCCTCTTCAATAGGTTTACACTTTGGACAAAGCTGAGGCACATCTCCAACTGAAATTCCACACCGTGGACAGAGCATACTCCTTACTCTCAATAAATATTAACAATAGCTGACTAAGTACTTGATGTCACGCATGTTCGCATATAGCAAAAGATACCACTACCTCAAAATCCTAGTAACTTGACTATTAAGTGTAACGCTTACCATTTTTAGACTATCGTTCTTGCAGTTACCTAACAAAATAGGAGTCCTGACGTTTAAATCGCCGATCCATGGAGCCCCATTGATGCGCACTGCTACTTTTTCTAATAGCGACAGTGCGGTTACTTTTTGAGTCAGGCGATAGATAAATCCACAGCACAAAGAAGATCGCGGAGGCAATTGCGGCAAAAAATCTACGCTCGGAACTGACTAGGGGGTCTTTTTGCACTAGACACTTGGCCAGGATGTCATGCAGAGCCTGTTTTTGCGCAGTAAATCCAACCATGAGAAAACCGATACCAAACGAGAAGAAGGATATTACTTTAGAGAGATGGCGGGTTACTGCTGAGGAGAATGAGACTGGCTGATCCTCTAGGTTCGTTACTCTTAACCCCAAAGCCCACTTGCCCGGAGTAGCGGCGAGTTTTGAACTTTCAAATGCCGGAAAGTAGAGTAGTCCTATAGTGACTAGCGTAAATGCTTGAATGACTGCTAAAACCATAAGTCGCAGCAACATTCCCACTAGTATCAGCTCCATTAAGCCAGACGCACCAGGGAGTCCGGATGAGGAGCCGTTAGTCAATGCTCCTAACCATTCGCTAATAAGAGCCTCAAGGTCAGCATGCAAGCTCCACTTAAATATGTTCCTCAGGAGCAAGTCACAGATTACCCAAGAGATTATCCCCATTAGCATGCTGTCGATTAGCAATGCAAAGAAGCGCAGCCAAAAACCTGCGGGTTCCATAGAGGCGTTTCGCCCAGAATAATAAGCACCTGCTCTCCGATTCCGGGGATGGAAAATTGCACTAGACTGAGCTTCCAGGACAGGTGCCTGATTATTCTTACAGCCATGACAGAGCCTTAGTGAATCGCCAACGTCAGTTCCACAGCTAGGGCAAAGCATCTATTCTCTCCTCCTAAAAGTGTTAAGCAATGCCATTTGCAAAAATGAATTTTGCAAACAGTTGAGAAACAAAGTAACGGGGTTACAGCTTTTTATCTATTGCCATTTTTAATGCCGCCGTTTTACTATGAAGTAGTAAAGGATGGCACCTAGGGGGCCCGCAAAGAGAATCACCACTCCCCATAGCAACTTATCCTCAATTGGAGTGGTCAAACAATGAATAAACATCCACAACCAGAAGCCAAACAAGAGAAACATTAACCCAAAGAAGCCTAGCATAGTTGGGATAAACCAGACTGGCATTTGATCGCAAGGCACTACACGTCCATTAAACTCACAGGTCGTCGCCCACGCAATCGGACCATGGCTCAGCATAATGGCCGCTAATGCCAAAGTGTTTTTAAAGACTCCTAGGCTGAGCTTCCCATAAGCAGCTCTCTGGTGACATAAAAAGCCGCTCTTAACTCCTTGCTTTTTCATTGCTATCTCCCTTCAATAATAACCTACCGATGACCTTAAATATTTCCACAACATCCCCGCTTTCCACCCCAGTTCCCAAAACCTCCCAGCCGTAATCAATTATGCGCCGAAATATGCATAATGGCGCATAATCTGTCATTACGTAATAATCTAGCATATTACTCAGATATTTGCAACCTCCTGATGTCATTTTTCATCCTAATATGCGATAAAAAGACATTTTGGAGTATTGAGGCGCAGTGTCCAATCGATGAGACTTAAAATCAATGACTAACCAGACTAGAAAGCCAAAAACCAAACAGCAAAAGAAGCAAGCGATTTCGGCTGCGACATCACCTGGCGGTAGGGTTCCCTTTCATCGAATTAGCATTACTATTCGCGAGGACCAATATAAGACGTTAATAGAGAGAGAGCTCTCTCTATCGGCGCTAGTGCGGGATTTGCTAGACGACCGCTTTTCCTCTAACAAAGTCACGATAAACCTAAGTGACCAAGGAAAACATTTTTACGATATGCTAATAAGCAACTTTGGAACCCAAGACATAGATCTAGAGCCATTTCTCCTCCAAGCCCTCGACAATTTTGTCGGGCAAAAGATCAATCAGATCCAAGAAATTCGCAAACAACTAAAAAACCAGCTGTGAGCAGACTCAATCAGTTACATTGAGTTTGATATTGACTACTAAGGACAATGACCTGAGGGATTTGCAATGCTCCAACCCCTTCAGCAAGACCTGCCCAAGCCCCCTCATGACCCCTACCTCCAGCCCCATTACCAGCTGGTGCATTGCAACTACGCCTTACTTTAACGCGCTTAAACCACCGATGCTCAGTTTAGACTTTTTTTGTGTTTTCTGCACACGAAGGATTATTTAGCCGATAATGATTCAAACGATTGAGGTTTAAACATTTGCCTAAGATAAGAAGTAAACAAATATGCCTCGGGCCCGGCGTTGGATAAAATCTAATACTTTATACCATATAGTATTTCGCGCACGTAGCGGCTTGCCGTTTTGTTGCACAATGTATATGCGCCTAATCCTTGAAGGGATACTCGCTCGTGTGCAGAGGGATGACAAGGTTATAGTTAATCACCACCTCTTTGAGGGCAGCCATGTGCACCTGATTGTAACGGCTAAGGATTCCGATGCCTGCAAGATGTTTTATGGCCAGATAGAGAAACAGATAACCGATTCAATAAAACGCCTTTTGGGGCTGGAGCATTTAAGCTTGTGGACTAAAGTCACTGCATATGAAATTCCCACCCTAATAGATGCCATCAATGAAATTGTTTACCTCTATACCAATCCGTCAAACGATGACCTAACTGCAAAAATTGAGGACTATCCAGGAGTGAGTTCTTGGGACAAGGCTACAAGGGCAACTTCACTGAATGACTGCATGAGTTCTTGGCATCCTTGGATTCAACTACCCATGATTGAATCTCTTCCATGCCGCTCAGTGACGGATAGACAGGACAGGCTGATTACAGAACGGATGCGCTCTAAGGCCATAGAGAAGCACGAGTTAAAAATATATCCCAATCAGTGGATTGGCCTATTTATTAAAAACCCAACTGCTGAAAACGTAAATAGTATTAACAAACGCATTGTTTCACTTATAAGAAGAAAAGAGGCAGCAAACGCCATCCGGCGTCAAAAATCTGGCAAACAAGTTTTAGGCGCTAAGCGCCTAAAAGCGCAAATCTTACTAAAACCTCATACTCCTAAAAAGAAAGGAAGAAAGATTTTTGTAAAATCTATATTTAGAGAAATTAGAATCAAGCTCATTTCTGACATGAAGCACATTTCTGCACTCTGCAAGCATGCTTATGAGCGATGGA
>JADLFC010000010.1 GCA_020845775.1 Deltaproteobacteria bacterium | reverse complement strand
TCCCTCTTTACTCAGTTCATACACAATAGCGCAGACGTCGAGATCAACGAAAACCAAGTTCAAGTGAGCCTGAAGAAAAAACGCACCCTGCCTGCACTCTTAACAGCCATGGCACAAACCAATCAGACACCTATACCCTGGTTGGGAAACAGACAGCTAGTCTTCTCAGGCGCTTCTCGCTCATAGCTTTTTAGGGTTCTAACTTTGCCGTGAAAATCGGTGGTCATTGCCGGCGCTACGATAGCAACAGGAGGCGTTGCAGGGGTAATGATGGCACTTGGCTATGGTACCGTCGCTGCTGGGGCTGTTGGATTTTGCGCAGGTGTTGGAGCTGGCGCAGCAATGGGTGGAGTTAGCAACATAGGCGGAGCTGTTTCGGAGATGATCTATCGCGACAAGAGCGCAAAAGAGGCGTTCGAAGCTGCCGGCTTAAATACGCTGCAAGACGCCAAGACCGCAGCTATCTATGCTGCTTCAACTGCAACTGGAGTCGGTGCAGCAACAAAAGTTGCTCAACACCTGCTGCGTACACCAGTTAGTTTAGCTAGTCGAGCTATAAGCGGCGTAGTTACAGGATCTGGTGCTGCGGCAACTTCTACTACTATAAACACTACTGAGCGCTATATTGTTGCGATGAATGAGTTTAATACTACCTATGGTCATCTTCCCCGTCAGAATCAACGAGAACTCTATGATCGGTTTATGGAGGCGAGAGGACTTGGTGTTAGCCAGATAGCTAGAGATACTTCGTTAAATATTGGTGTTGGCATTGTTTCCGGCGGAGTTGGTGGCGGCGGCAATGGATTGAGGGAGGGACTGAAAGGAAGTGTTGGCAGGGAGTTGGCGGTACTTGGCGCGGAGTCGGCGGGTGATCTTGGTGCGGGCATGGGCTTTGCGGCGCTAAGAGCTAAACTCGAGGGCAGAGAACTTTGCTACGATGAGGTGGTGCAAGAAGTTGCAAGCGCGGTTAACGGAACTATGCAAGGTAGCGTAGGAGCTAATGCTGCGTGTAGGATAAGGGCTATGCCGGCTACCGATTCTCGTCCCGCTGTGGCTTATGTCAGACCTGAGACGATGAAACATATAGTCGAAAAGGTGCATCTACTGGCTGGTGAGGATGCTGGTATTGCTGCGATAAGAGCGGATACCACATCTGCGTTTTTCTACGAGGGCTCAAACTCGTATTTAAATAAACTTGGACTTAAGCAAAACACAATTGTTTTACCTAGTAGTGGCAAAGTCGGAGAGCGCCCAGATAAACTAGAAGTTGCTGCAATGATTGTTCATGAAAAAGAACATGCTGGTGGTGGCTCTGAATATTCGGCAACCCTCGCGCAAAGAAATTACGAAGCAAAGACTCGAAAGGGTTTGAGGCCAATCAGTGGCGCTGAGGTTATGGCGTATCTAGAAGATTGCGCGAAAGCTGGTAAGTATGCAACTCATGAGATTGAGGAAGCTAGAATAGAATATACTATGGACATGCTTTCCAAAGCTAAGGAAGGTCACGCTATCACATTAGATACCACCATGCAAAAAGTACTTCTAAACGCACTGGATAAGCATGGCAAGGAATTTAGTTCTGTCGATGTCTCTCGGGCAAGATATAATGTCGATTCTGGCGTTATTGAACAGCAGTTACAGAAGTTGGTGGGAGCTTGCCTTGAGTACTATGCGGATGCTTATCCACATGAGATTTCAAAGAGTGGAATTCGAGCAGTTATAAGTGAGCTTGATCAAAAAGCACTTGATATGATTAAAGCGAGTTATAACGATAGGAGTAATGATCTTAACTTAACCAAGTTAAAAGCGCTTCTCGAAAATAATTCTGGGTTTAGTTTAGCAGTTGCTGATGAGTTAATAAACCATCGAATGGGTTCGTCTCTCGCTCAGTATCTAGGGAGTTTTAAGGGCGTCGACCATAGCGATATTGCAACTAAGCTTATCAACGCTGGCGAGGGTGATTCTGTTGCAGAACATATACGGAATTTTGATAGGCTCTACCATAAGGATATTGCGATTAAACTAATCGAAGCGACGGATTGTTCAGCTCTTGCCGTATGTCTAGGGGGATTTAAGGATCTGGACAGTAACGTAGCAATTAAACTTATCGAGGCTGGAAAGAATTGGAATGTCGCCTTTGATTTGGCGAGTTTTAGGGATTTGGACAGTAACGTAGCGACTAAACTTATCAACGCTCGCAGGAGTTATTATGTTGCAGAGCGTCTACGGAGTTTTGATAGGCTCCACCATAAGGATATTGCGATTAAACTAATCGACTGTAAGCATGAGGAGTTAGTAATTAAGCATATACGTAGTTTTAATGGCTCGGACCAAAGCGATATTGCGGCTCACCTTATCGCGACTGGACACGGTAAGGCCGTTGCAGAAGATATACGGAATTTTGATAGCCGCTACCATAAGGATATTGCGATTAAACTAATCACGGCGGGAAATGGTGGGTATGTTGCAAAGTGTCTAGGAAGCTTTGATGGCCTCGACCATAAGGATATTGCGATTAAACTAATCACGGCGGGGAGTGGTGAGTATGTTGCAAGGTATCTAGGAAGCTTTGATGGCCTCGACCATAGCGATATTGCGATTAAGCTTATCGAGGATGGGGCGGGTTTTTATGTTGCAGTGCATATAGAGAATTTTGATAACCCGAACAACGAACTAGCGATTAAACTCATCGAGGCGGGAGAGGGTGAGAAGGTTGGAACAAAAATTGACCGCTTTATGCTTGCGCAAGGTCTGGACACTCCTATTGGAGAGGTGTTCAAATTATGTTCAGAGCCTATGCGGGATGTGGTCGGGACATTTGAGTTAAGAACGATTGGGGAGATGTGCGACTTTGCTTCACGGGAAAGGCAATTCGTAACATATCTTGGAAAAAGTTCGTCCACACCTCTACATCTTAATAGGGATGATATTGCGTTTGCCGTCAAAGAAAAAAGATATGTAGACTTGACAGAGGCAGAGCTATTAAGACGAAATGGCGTGGAAATACAAAAACAGAGCTGGGATGGGCAAAAGGTTTTTGAGGTGTTAAGAAAGCACAGCCCGAACTGGTCTGATGAAGCAATAGCCAATCAGTTTGAGCGAGGGGCCAGTGCCTTTGGTTACGACAAAATGTTTAACTATATTTCTAGAACGGATATTAGTAAACACGACGCGCTTATGGAGTTTCACAACGTCATTGCTCTGAAAGAACATCTAGAGATTCCTTCAGACACCTTCTACAACAATATTCTTGCGCAGGTTAAAAGCGACAATCAAACTTACGAATCGGGAACGTCCTATCACGAACTAAACTCAATTGTGCAAACGACAAACCATAACAAGATCGAGGAATCGCTAGAGGTGGTAAAGCGGTATAAGGATCTGGATGGGCTAGCTGAGCTTGCTCAAGCATTTAACTCAAAGGAGGAGGTTGTTCGTTCTTGGAGCAACTTAAAGCGGTATGATTCGTTTAGACGCTTGTTGGATGATGCAGAAGTATTGGAACAATTGAAGGAGTTGAAGCAGTCTTCTCATCGGAGTCTCTATAATTTTTTGGAAACGATAGCTTTTCACAAAGCCAGTCGTGTTAATATGGACAGAGCAATAGAATTCTGGAAAGACCCGGCGAAGTTTCTTGATATTGGGGATATTGATACGCCGGATGAAATACATAGCTTAAAAAAGCCCACGAACTACATACAGATCCCTCATCTAGATCTAACGCCGGAGCAGCTCCGCGATGCACTGGTAGATGGAGTGCTGGATAGGATACAGGTCATTAGGCCACTTGAAATTACATACGAGTTTCCGAAGCAAGAACAAATTATTACGTCCACTAGAGAAGCACTTCAGGATGCCCTAGGGACAAGAGCTGACGTTAATCATTGGAACAAGGAAAAGAGAGGTTCGCTCTACAAAGAAGTCGCAGGTGTCCTTAACCAGGCGGGGTTGAAGGGCAAGGATGGGGTAATACGGTATCTCAAAGGAGAGCCGATATCAAGAGATGTCGAACTAGCCCTAGAAAAACTTTTGTCCAGAAAAGAACTCAATGCTGTTGCTACTAGTGAAACACTTTCTGTGATAGCGAGAATACACCCCAAGAGTAGCGCTGATGGCGTTCTAGCTGGCAATGATTCGGCGTGTTGCATGCCGTTTGGCTCGGGTAAAAATAATATCTACATGTTTAACCCGAACACTGCGCTGTTTACGATTGGAATACTCAATGCAGAAGGTAATAGAAGAACTATAGCTCAGAGTGTGATAACTAAGGATAAGGACGTTCGAAGGAGAGTTTCTGAAATAACTGGCGAAGCACGTACCGCCGATGCTCATATAGAGGAAATACTTCCAGAGGATATCCTACGAGAGGCTAAGACCTATCTTGCTGCTGACAATGTTGAAGTTGCCGAAAATTATCGAAACGAACGGACCGAGAAAATACTAGACGTGGTGTATCGAGATTTCTTCTCTGAGTATATGAATAAATTTAGCAAGGAAGAAGGATTGGAGCATACGTTCATACCGATTGGCATAACTAACAGCAAAGCATTTCTTCACTTGGAGACAACTAAGAACACCTTCCTTCCTTTAGCGCCGGTTGCCTACTCAGATAAGCTTGGCCCTGATGTCTTTAAGCTCATGCTTGAGCCCAATACTACAAGATTTAGAAGAGAGGTGAAAACAACAAGTAATGCCCATTCTCTAGGAGCGGAGATTCGTAAGGAAAACGCCGTAGACGTTGCTGGAGTGTATCCGCTTTCGTTTACCGACGCACTTCCGGTTGCTTATATCGAAGGGAAGGCATATTCGGACAATAGTGGCTTAATCCAATGCTTACACAATATGGAGAATTTGTTAATTGGGGTGGCGATAAACAACGCTCAGAAAGACCGTCCGAATATGAGTTTGAAATATACGGACCCTGAGGGCAGGATGCGTGGGTATCTCATTGCCTATGAGGGACGGATGAAGGATGACTACGCCGCTAACGCCAGCGAACCGGTAATATACATAACAGATTTTGCAGTTGGCCAAGACAGTAAACTGGCAGCAGGAAAAATGTTGAAAGCATTTACTAAACTCTATTATGAAAATTATTTAAAACCAGGGAATGCCATTCCTATACTCGCTAGCATGCGCGAGCACACGGCATATCGCTTAATGAAAAGGCATTTGGATAATATCAGCCAGGAGCTTAATGTTGAATTCAAGCTAGATGAATTTGACACTTATGAGGTAGGAGAAGATACGATGCATCAAGTGTTAATTCGCCCCGTGATGAAGTAGAAAGCTCGATAAGAAAAAAATAAGCCTACTCGCAGGAATGTATCACTCAGAGGTGACGAATGGCTAAGAGATTCGCTTAACCTCATTCATAGCTAATAACATTACGTCGCTGCGCTCCGTTTAATAGAGAAAAAACCCAATGACCGTCGCTCACGCTCCTACCAGACTATTGACCAACTTTATTGACAATTATAAATACACTTTAGGTGGCCGAAGTCGCTAGAATACGAAGTGATGCATCCTCGCAAGGATATGTGCGTAAGCGTAAGGAGCGCGTGTTCGGTGTTATTGATTTGGCCGTAGATAATATGCTACTTTTGCCTAATAAATCAGCATTGCGAGGCGAGCATTCATCCCGGGAGATTTTTTCATATGGCAAAAGATATCAGTTCAGCTAGGCTAATTACTGCGCTTAAGACCCCGTATCTAAGCGATGGTTCTATAGATTTTGAGACTTATGATTACTTGTTGGATTGCCAGATTCGGGGTGGTGTTGATGGCGTCCTAGTTGCAGGTACTACTGGTGAAGGGCACTTGATGAGTTCCGAGGAGATAGTGTCGCTTGCCAAACATGCAATTGAAAAAGTTGGTAATCAAGTGTTGGTAGTCGTAAATTCCGGCGGGAATGATACGAAGAAGGCTAAGACCTTAACCGAAAAAGTTATGAAGCTCGGTGCGGATCTTACTTTGCAAATTAATCCCTACTATGGAAAAACTTCTGAACGCGGGCTGTTTCAGCATTTTAAGGTCCTTTTTGATATAGCCCCTGGGATAATATATAACGTGCCAGGTCGCACGGCGCAGGACATCTTGCCCACCACTATGCACAAAATTGCTGAACACAAAAATTTTGTGGGCGTAAAGGAATGCATGGGTTCGGAGCGAATTAAGGCATACGTCGAGCGGGGTATAAGGTGTTGGTCTGGAAATGACGATACTGCCTTTGACAGTCGCCATAATTGCGGCGCTACAGGCGTTATTTCTGTCGTTAGCAACATTGTTCCCGCTCTAATAGCTCGAATTATGGATAAAGCGGACAAGCATGTAGACGAACAGCTTCAACCGTTGTTTGCATGGGCGTTTTGTGAACCAAATCCGATTGCACTTAACACTTGTCTAGCTATGACAGGTGCGACAAAGCCCGTATTTAGATTGCCGTATGTGCCGCTTACATTGGAACAGCGAAGGACAGGTTTAGCTATTCTTGAAAAGTTTGACTCGGCCGACATAGTTGGCAAGCGGCTTTCGTTAATGGAAGATAGTGATTTTATTGTAGTCTAAAGGCACCTAGTGGAAACCTGCCGATGTTTCTTTAGGAGACATAGCGAGAGGCTATCGGCTTCTGTTTAGCGGATTTGTGTCGTTCTTTTAGTTCAATATCTATGTACTTGTCAGTAATCGCGCTTGAGCTGTGTCCAGCATCGTCGCGGACGTGTTCGCGCGGCCGAATTTTTACGTCATCAGATATGCCAGTATGGCGCAGCCAGTGTACAGTAGCCTCCATCAGTGCGTCCGCTTCGTCAAACTTGTCGTTTTCCTTGAGCTTAGCTACGGCTCGATCGAAACAGAGTTGGACTATTTCTCTTAAATAAGTAGTGCTGCTTATAGGGCCACCTCCTCTGTTCCTCGGCAAGAGTGGAGAATCGTCAGAAGGTGCTGGAAGTGCCGATAAGCCCAAAAATTTTCTCCATCTCCTAAGCGCCTTAAGCATGGCGTCGCTTACTGCAATCTGGCGCTCCTTGTTGCCTTTACCAACGGTAACAAACCACCAAAGGCCATCGTGATCTTTTCTAAAGTGATTCATTAGCGGAGTCCAGCGGCTCGAAGCGCATAACTCCGAAATGCGAAGGTACATGGAATACAGCGCTGACATTATAAACATCGTTCGCTCGTGTTTAGCAGGGTCGTCTTTTGCTAGTTCTTCTGCTACCTCAATCACCGACAGCCATTGCTCCTGTGTTAAACGGCGAATTTGCGGCACTCCCTGCCTTCTTTGAACGAATTTGCTCTTTTGCCTAATTAGAGCCACTGGATTTACGGCGACGTAATCTTCCTGCAGGAGGTAGTTAAAGTAACTGCTTAGTATTGCTAGCATCTCTTTTATGGCGCCATTAGAAAGCTTAAAATTTCCTTTTTCTGGTCGCTTTCCTTCTTTATGTTGCTTCTTTGAAATAGTTGCGACAAAGGGGCGCCACTCCGGATTTGGAATCCTCCCTCCGTCTTTACTAATAAACCGAGCAGGTTTTTTTAATCCTATCCAGGAGTGTGGTGGTTTTAGGCAAAATTTTGCGAAGTTTTCGATGTCGTCTCGCTTTAAGTTAGCAATCGTCTTGTGAGCAATCTTCCAGGTCCAGTGCAGCAACCGCTCTACTTCTCGTCTATATGAGTTAAATGTTCCAGCGCTGCCTATGTAGCTTCTCAAAAACTGCGCGGTAATCTCGCAGTCGTTCGTTTGCCGGGCGGTTAGTCCGATGGACGAAAAATCCTGTTTGCTAATAAACTCTAGCGAGTCGAATAGAGGTTTAAGTGCTAAAGGTTTGCTCATACTATGGACAATATTTTTTCACATCGTAGTATAAGTGCGTATCGGAAAATGCTAGCATTCCGAAACACACTATGTGCCTTGCGGAGTCTAGCATTCTTTTTAGTAACTTGCTTATTTTTTGTATAGGTATTTTGATGAATATCGAAACTCCCATAATTCACCTAACTATTCCACTCATTGCTGCCGTGATTGGTTGGGTAACAAACTACATCGCAGTCAAGATGATCTTTCGCCCGAGGCGTCCCATAAAGATCTTGGGAGTAACTCTTCTGGGTCTAATACCCAGGAGACAGAGAGAGCTAGCGCAGACTATTGGCCATACCATTGAACGGGAGCTCGTTTCGCACGAAGACGTTCAGCGCGTTCTTTCGAGCAAGGGAGTTCATCAAGAGGTATTTAACATTCTCGAGCAACATATTGACAAATTTTTGAAGGGGAAGTTAGGGCAAAATCCCATGCTTGGCATGTTTTTGCAGGGCGAAATGGGAGAATCTATTAAGAAGATGTTATTGGATCATTTGAGCACGGTGTTGCCAGAAGTGTTGCAATCTCTAGTGGAGCGAGTTGAGTCAGAGCTTAGCTTTAGTGAGTTGGTGACCAATAAGATCGAGCAATTCGATCTAGCCAAGCTGGAGAGCATAATATACGAAATCTCTTCAAGAGAGCTAAAAGCAATAGAAATCCTAGGAGGAGTGCTGGGCTTTTTGATTGGGTTGATACAAGTGGGTGTCGTAGTCCTTGGCAATATGTATTGAGGGCGTTTAAATGACAAGAGAAGAGCGAGCCAAGGGAATTCTACGCATATTAAATAGGCTATATCCTAATCCTCAGGTTCCGCTCAATTATTCGACTTCCTTTTCCTTGTTGGTAGCAGTTCTTCTATCGGCTCAGTGTACCGATAAGCGAGTTAACTCCGTCATGCCGAATTTACTAGCCGTAGCTGACTCGGCTGCGAAAATGGCGATTGTGCCACCAAAAATTATTGAGGAAATAATTCGTCCTTGTGGTCTTTCTAAGCGGAAGG
>JADLFC010000009.1 GCA_020845775.1 Deltaproteobacteria bacterium | reverse complement strand
CGTCGGCGATGTGCTTCTCGATAATTGTGCGAATAATTTCCGCCATAGAAAACTGAGTGGCCTGCTTTAATAAAGCGAGTCTATCGTAAATACCCTGTGGAAGGTAAATTTGAGTTCGGCGCATAATGAAAAGATTATACATCAGACGTATACATCTGTAAAGTGGATTTTTTTTAAATGTTTAAAGCGATATATATGGAGCTCAGTGCTCATTGACGCATCCTCTCGGGGATATGTGCGTAAGGAGCGCGCGTGTTGAGTATTATTGATTTGGCTGTAGATAATATGCTACTTTTGCCGAATAAATAAGCACTGCGAAGCGAGCATTCATTCCGGGAGATTTTTTATATGGCAAGAGATATCCGTTCAGCTAGGCTAATTACTGCGCTTAAAACCCCGTATCTGCAAGACGGCTCAATAGATTTTGATACTTTTGACTATCTTTTGGACTGCCAGATTCGCGGTGGTGTTGATGGTGTGTTGATTGCTGGAACCACTGGAGAGGGGCACTTGATGAGTTCGGATGAGATTCTTTCTCTAGCAAAGCATGCAATTGAAAAAGTTGGCAAGCAGGTTTTGGTAGTCGTTAACTCTGGCGGAAATGATACTAGGAAGGCTAGGAGTTTAACTGAAAAAGTTATGGGGCTCGGTGCTGATCTTACTCTGCAAATTAATCCGTACTATGGAAAAACTTCCGAGCTAGGTTTATTAAGGCATTTTAAGGCGCTTTTTGATGTAGCTCCTGGCATAGTGTACAACGTGCCTGGGCGCACTGCACAAGATATTTTGCCGGCTACTATGCACAAGATTGCCGAGCACAAGAATTTTGTGGGCGTAAAAGAGTGCATGGGTTCAGATAGAATTAAGGCTTATGTAGAAAGTGGCATAAGGTGTTGGTCTGGAAATGACGATACCGCCTTTGAAAGTCGACATCGCTGTGGCGCAACCGGCGTGATTTCTGTCGTTAGCAATATAGTTCCTGCTCTAATAGCTCGCATTATGGATAAAGCGGAGAAGCATGTAGACGATCAGCTTCAACCCCTGTTTGCATGGGCGTTTTGTGAACCAAACCCAATTGCACTTAACACTTGTCTAGCTATGACAGGTGCGACAAAGCCAGTATTTAGATTGCCGTATGTGCCGCTCACCTTGGAGCAACGAAGGACAGGTTTAGCTATTCTCGACAAGTTTGATATTTCAGACATCGTTGGCTCTCGCCTTTCATTGATGGAAGATAGCGACTTTATTGTAGTCTAACGGCATCTGTTCTACCCCGGGTGAGGCTTGCTTACGAAAGCGGGCGAGATGCTATTGGCTTCTGTTTCGCGGATTTGTGTCTTTCTCTTAATTCAATGTCTATGTACTTGTCAGTAATAGCACTTGAGCTGTGTCCAGCATCGTCGCGCACGTGTTCCCGTGGCCTAATTTTTACGTCATCCGATATGCCAGTATGGCGCAGCCAGTGAACGGTAGCCTCCATCAATGCGTCAGCCTCATCAAATTTGTCGTTCTCCTTGAGCTTAGCTACGGCTCGATCGAAACAGAGTTGGACTATTTCTCTTAAATAAGTAGTGCTGCTTATAGGGCCATCTCCTCTATTCCTAGGCAAGAGTGGGGAATCGTCAGAAGGAGAGGGAAGTGCCGATAAGCCCAAAAATTTTCTCCATCTCCTAAGCGCCTTAAGCATGGCATCGCTTACGGCAATCTGGCGCTCCTTGTTGCCTTTGCCCACGGTAACGAACCACCAAAGGCAATCGTGATCCTTTCTAAAATGGCTCATTAGCGGAGTCCAGCGGCTCGATGCGCATAACTCCGAAATGCGAAGGTACATGGAATACAGCGCCGACATTATAAACATCGTTCTTTCGTGTTTAGCAGGGTCGTCTCTAGCTAGTTCTTCTGCGACCTCAATTACAGATAGCCATTGCTCTTGTGTCAAGCGGCGAATTTGCGGCACACCCTGCCTTCTTTGGACGAATTTGCTCTTTTGCCTAATTAGAGCCACTGGATTTACGGCAACGTAATCTTCCTGCAGGAGGTAGTTAAAGTAACTGCTAAGTATTGCTAGCATCTCCTTGATCGCGCCGTTAGAAAGCTTAAAATTCCCTTTTTCTGGCCGCCTTCCTTCTTTATGTTGCTTCTTTGAAATAGTTGCGACAAAGGGGCGCCACTCCAGATTTGGGATTCTCCTGCCTTCCCTGCTAATAAACCGAGCAGGTTTTTTTAATCCTATCCAGGAGTGTGGTGGTTTTAGGCAAAATTTTGCGAAGTTCTCGATGTCGTCTCGCTTTAAGTTAGGAATTGTTTTGTGAGCAACCTTCCATGTCCAGTGTAGCAGCCGCTCCACCTCTCGCCTATATGAGTTAAATGTTCCAGCGCTGCCGATGTAACTTTTTAAAAACTGCGCCGTAATTTCGCAGTCGCTCGTTTGCTTTGCGGTTAGTCCGATGGACGAAAAATCCTGTTTGCTAATAAACTCCAGCGAGTCGAATAGAGGTTTAAGTTCTAAAGGTTTGCTCATGCTATGGACAATATTTTTTCACATCGTAGTATAAGTGTGCATCGGAAAATGCTAGCATTGCGACACACGCTATATGCCTTGCTAAGTCTAGCATTCTTTTTAGTAACTTTCTTTTTTTTTGTATAGGTATTTTGATGAATATCGAAACTCCCATAATTCACCTAACTATTCCACTCATTGCTGCGCTGATTGGTTGGGTGACAAACTACATCGCCGTAAAAATGATCTTTCGTCCGAGACGTCCCATTAAGTGTTTGGGTGTAACTCTTTTGGGCCTAATACCCAGGAGGCAGAGAGAGCTAGCTCGGACTATTGGCCAGACCATTGAACGGGAACTCGTTTCGCACGAAGACGTCCAGCGCGTTCTTTCGAGTAAGGGAGTTCATCAAGAGGTATTTGCCATTCTCGAGCAACATATTGATAAATTTTTAAAGGGGAAGTTAGGGCAAAATCCCATGCTTGGCATGTTTTTGCAGGGCGAAATGGGAGAATCTATTAAGAAGATGTTATTAGATCATTTGAGCACGGTGTTGCCAGAGGTGTTGCAATCTCTAGTAGAGCGAGTTGAGTCAGAACTAAGCTTCAGTGAGTTAGTGACTAATAAGATCGAGCAGTTCGATTTAGCCAAACTTGAGAGCATAATATACGCAATCTCTGCAAAAGAGCTAAAGGCAATAGAAATCTTAGGAGGCGTGCTGGGCTTTTTGATTGGGTTGATACAAGTGGGAATCGTAGTCCTTGGCAACATGTATTGAGAGCGTCTAAATGACTAGAGAAGAGCGAGCAAAGGGAATTTTACGCATATTAAATAGGCTATATCCTCATCCTCAGGTTCCGCTAAATTATTCAACTTCCTTTTCTTTGTTAGTAGCCGTTCTTCTATCGGCTCAGTGTACAGATAAGCGAGTTAACTCCGTCATGCCGAATTTACTAGCCGTAGCTGACTCGGCTGCGAAAATGGCGATTGTGCCACCAAAAATTATTGAGGAAATAATTCGTCCTTGTGGTCTTTCTAAGCGGAAGG
>JADLFC010000008.1 GCA_020845775.1 Deltaproteobacteria bacterium | reverse complement strand
GAACCCCATTCTTCCGATAATTTCGAACCTCCGGGGTTGCTAGTGTATATCTAAATCCACCTTAACACCCTGTCCAGTTTTTGGGGTTCACTACACTTATTGCTCTAATTAGGCACTTGATTATTACAATAGATGTGCTATTTTGGTATACAGTTATGCCATTTACAAAAAGGATTTTTGTAAATGGCATAAACAGCAAGTGCGTAAGCACTTGCCAATAAACAACAAATACCGTTTCCAAAAAGTAAAATATTTAACTTACTTTTTGGAAACGGTATAGGACACGCCAAATGGAATTTGTAAGAAAAATAAGCACTTACCTCGATAAGTGGAAAGTTGAAAAGGGAAGAAAGCCACTAATCGTCCGAGGTGCTCGACAGGTTGGCAAGACGTTCTTAATACGTCATTGGGCTAAGCAAAATTACCAGACATTAGTCTACATCGATCTAGAGCGTGCGAGTCATCGGCAGTTATTTCAAATATTAGAGCGGGATGACTTCGGAATAGATCTGGATGATTGTCTAAGGGTTATTTCAGATCATTTTTTGCCGCCGGGCCGAGATCTGAAACAGGCGCTTATTTTTTTTGATGAGATTCAAAATGTTCCGAAGCTTATACCGTTGCTGCGTTTCTTTTACGAACTTCGTCCGGAGCTTTCATTAATAGTGGCTGGCTCATATCTGGAGCTCGCCATGAAGCAAATTAGCCAGAGCCGCAATAGTAATGTGGCGTTCCCAGTGGGGCGGGTTGAGAATCTGTATCTCTATCCACTCGATTTTTTTGAGTATCTAAACGCCGTAGGAGAGGATCGCTTGCTAGCGCGACTGCGTTCAGTCGATTGGAATAACTTGCCAACACCAGACGTGCACCTTCGAGCTTGCGAGCAATTTGATCATTATTTCTTAATTGGGGGTATGCCTGAGATAGTCGCCGCGAAGGTGCAGGGTGCTACTAATGATAAAATTGCGCGCATTTTTCATTCGCTATTTGATGGCTATGTCGAGGACATAGCCAAATATGGAGTTAGGGATTCGCGAATTAAATATTTAGAACATCTTTTGCAGAATGTACCAACCTATGCTGGTCGCTTAATAAACTTCGAGGGATTTGGTGGTTCGGCCTACCGCAGCCGCGAGATTGGCCAAGCATTTGAAATATTGGAATCAATTATGTTGGTAACCTTGGCGCAAGCTTGTTCCGATGCAGCTTTGCCGTGGAATCCCAAGCCGAGAAAGCAGAAAAAGTTAATAGCTCTGGATACAGGTCTGGTAAATTTTCGCTCTGGAGTTTCCTTTTCTGAAGTAAAAACGACTGACTTAAACGAACTTCACCGCGGGCGTTTGGCTGAACAAGTTGTTGGCCAACAGCTCGTATGCAATCAGTTGTTTCACCGAGGCTCTTTGTATTACTGGATAAAGGACTATCGCGAAGGATCTGCAGAAGTCGATTTTTGTCTGGAACTAGGCGGAAAGCCTTATGCTATAGAGGTAAAATCTGGAGCAGCGGGATCCTTAAAATCGCTACTTGAATTCGGACGCAAGGTGACGGGAGCACAATTGATTAGAATTCACTCGGGCGAGATGTGCATGGAGGAAAGAGGAAATTTAATGATAAAATCGATTCCATTTTATCTATTGCCGCGAATTCAGGAGATAGGCCTTGGGTAGAGAGAAGCAACGTCTGAAACGACCTGAGCGAAGAGAACGGCAAATGCGTGAAATAAGAAGGATTTATTACACGCGACTTAAGTACGTCTCGAACCTAGAATCGCGACCGTAAACCACGTCTAGGTAGGCGTCCTTTATTTGCTGTGAAATCTCGCCTGGCTTGCCGCTGTTTCCTATCTGTCGATCGTCAAGCGAGCGGATTAGGGTAACTTCGGCAGCCGTGCCCGTAAAAAACGCCTCGTCTGCCGACCAGACATCTTCAGGCCGAAGAATCTTTTCAGTTACACACACTCCCAAATTGGATGCAATTTTAATAACCGTATCGCGCGTAATTCCTGCTAAAATTGTCCCTAGGGGTGGCGTATAGATATGCCCCTTGGACACTATAAAAAAATTCTCTCCAGGCCCTTCGGCAATATTCCCATCGAAATCTAGAAGCAGGGCCTCGTGGTAATGACTTCCCTCAAGCTGCTGGACGGCTAAAATGCTATTAACGTAATGACCCGATATTTTTGCATCGCAAACAGTCGAACGCGGATGAATCCGCATATACTTGCTTACCTTGATGTCTACCATCTCATGCGGCAAATATGCCCCCCATGGCCAACAAGCAATCGCCACATCAACAGGTGCACCTTTGGGATTTAAGCCCATTTTGCCGTAGCCAAAATAAATTATTGGCCGAATATACCCTTGCTTTAGCCCCGTTCTCCTAAGAAGTTCAAGCGTTGCAGAGTTAATCTCCTCCTCGGAAAAAGGAACTTTCATCTTAAACACAGCGGCTGAATAAAAAAGCCTCTTTGTGTGATCTCTAAGCCTAAAGACCGCTGCGCCTTTTGCCGTCTCATACACCCTAATGCCCTCAAAAACTGCCCCACCGTAGTGCAGCGAATGAGTTAAAACGTGAATCTTCGCTTCATCCCAGGCGATAAATTCACCATTTAGCCAGATGTACTTAGTGGTTTCCATTAAACATTTACCTTCTTGTAATATCCATCAACTTGCTACAAATTATATCCCCCATTTCCTGCGTCCCCACCAAAATCTTTCCCTCAGAATATATATCCTTAGTCCTATAACCCTCAGCTAACGCCAGCTCCACCGCCGACTCAATCAGAGAAGCTTCCTCAAACATCTCAAACGAAAACGCAAGCATCATCGCCGCACTTAAAATTTGCGCTATGGGGTTAGCAACTCCCATTCCTGCTATGTCTTGAGCTGACCCGCCACTTGGCTCGTACAAACCAAAACCAGAAGCACTAATACTAGCCGAAGGCATTAAGCCTAAAGAACCAGGTAAAACTGCAGCGGCATCGGACAAAATATCTCCCATAAAATTCGAACATAAGATAACGTCAAATTGGCTTGGGTTTTTTATTAGCTGCATAGCACAATTGTCTACCAGCATGTCGCTTAACTCTACGTCTGGATATTCGGCCTCTCCCACCTCGTGAACTGTTTGTCTCCAAAGTCGCGAAGTCTCCAAAACATTTGCCTTATCGACAGAAGTGAGCCTTCCACTCCGCTTTTGCGCGGCCTTAAAGGCTACATGCGCTACGGCTCGAATCTCGTCCTCGTCATAGCGCGCAATATCAATAGCCACGCGCTTTCCATCTTCAACCATAACACTGTGCTCGCCAAAATAGATATCGCCAAGAAGCTCGCGAACAATCAATAAATCAACCCCATAAGCTACTATGTCCTCCTTAAGCGGACAAATACACACTAAATCACTATAAACCCTAGCCGGTCGAAAATTGGCCAAAAAACCAAATTCCTTCCTAAGAGCTAAAATGGAATTAACTTCGCAGTTCTTCCATTTTAACAGATGAGACTCACTTACTGGCCCACCTACGGAACCAAAAAGAATCGCATCGGAGTTGCGACAAACTTTAACTGTCTCGCCTGGCAAGTGCTCGCCATATTCGTCAAACGCTTGCCCACCCACTAAAGCTTTAACGAACTGAAACTCTCCCTTCTCTCCAACTAACTCAAGCACTTTAACGGCCTCTCTCACTACCTCTTCGCCAATGCCATCGCCCGCTAAAACTGCAATTCTCTTTGTTTTTATCTCACTCATTTTACGTAATAGAATAATTTGGCTTAATCGCAGAATAAAACCTAACTACTTCCCTGCATTTTCTATATTTCTCTATCTCGCCCCTAAAAGAAAAAATATAATCTATATCTTCCAAACCATTTAACAAGCAGTGCTTTCTAAAGGGATCGCAACTAAAACTCTCCCTAACTCCTCCTGGCAATACCACTTCCTCTCTCTCTAAATCGACCTCAAGTCGATAATTATCTACAAAGCTGTCTTCGCCAATAATTAAGTTTATTATTTCATCGCAAACTCGAACTAGTAGCAAACCGTTTTTTGCGCTGTTTGCCGAAAAAATATCCGAAAAAGAAGGAGCTATCACGACCTTAAAACCTGCGCCCTGAACGGCCCATACGGCATGCTCTCTCGACGAGCCACAACCAAAATTTTCTCCTGCCACTAGCACTTTTGCTTCTCCGATACGCGACCATTCGACGTGCGTATAGTCCTCGCTCTTACGCAAATCGCAAAACAAATTCTCTCCGTACCCCTCACGGCTTACGCTAGTTAAAAAACGTGCGGGAATTATTTGATCAGTATCGATATCTTTCATGTCCAGGCAAAAAACGCGAGAGCAAACTTTCGCAAATTTCTCCATTGTATTACACGACCTCCGCCGCTGATGAAATCCTTCCCGAAATTGCGCTCGCTGCTACCGTTGCAGGAGAAGCTAAGTGAGTAATACTTCCCACACCCTGGCGACCCACAAAATTTCTATTAGAAGTGCTAATACAACGGCTTCCCTCTGGCACCCTGTCGTCGTTCATAGCAAGACAAAGCGAGCACCCAGGCATGCGAAAACTAGCACCGGCATTTTCAAAAATCTCCACCAAACCCTCATCCTTAGCTTGTCGCATGACCATCTCTGAGCCAGGAACCACGTAAAAAGTTACATCCGGATGAATCTTTTTCCCCTTCAAAATGCTAGCGGCTACTCGAAAATCCTCTATCCTTCCATTAGTGCAAGAACCTAGAAATGCCCAATCTACTTTTAACGAGCTAAGTAGCTGTCCACTGCTTACCCCAGTATATTTCATAGCTCTCTTAGCCGCCTCGCCCTCCGCATCCGGCAATTCCGACAATTCAGGAACGGGCTTATCTATTTCAACTGATTGCGAAGGATTCGTGCCCCATGTAACAACCGGGTTTAAGTCACTTACGTCGACCACTACCTCCTCGTCGTAATCGCAACCCGAGTCGCTTCTAAAAGAACTCCAGTAGTCTAGCGCCTCGTCCCACCTACTATCCATTGGAGCAAACGCGCGCCCTTTTAGGTAGCAAAAAGTTATCTCATCGGGAGATATTAAACCTCCCCTTGCTCCGCACTCTATACTCATGTTGCAGATAGTCATCCTGCTCTCCATGCTTAACTGCGGTATGAGTTCGCCACAATATTCAATTATGTAACCAGAAGCACCGCCAACTCCTAATTTAGAAATGAGATACAAAATTACATCTTTAGCAAAAACGCCTTCTTTCAATTTACCTCGAAACTCGACTTTAAGAGTCCTTGGCTCATCCTGTAGCAAACAACCACTTGCTAAAACATGCCCCACCTCAGAAGTGCCGACCCCAAATGCCATAGCTCCAAACGCCCCATGCGTCGAGGTGTGCGAATCGCCACAAATTATCGTCATCCCAGGCTGCGTAAGGCCAAGCTCTGGCCCGCTAACGTGGACAATACCCTGCGCTCCGCTGTCGTAATCATAAATATTGATGCCATGCTTAAGCGCATTTTTGCGCAAAACCTCTACTTGGTTTTTAGCTGCTAGCTCAAATATTTCATGCCGATTTTTTCTCGTTGGAATGCTGTGGTCGAGCGTGGCTACTACCCGCCCGGCATCAAAAACCGCCCAACCTCGCTTGTCTAACATCTCAAACGCCTGAGCCGAAGTCACCTCGTGCAGCAACACCAGATCAATTGCAAAGACCGCTGGATGCCCATCGCGTTTGGCTACCACATGTTCGGCCCAAATTTTTTCTATTATGTTTTTTTTCTCAACAAGGTGCGACATAAAATACATTTCTCATTTAACGCTCGCCTCGCGGGGAACAAAAAAATTCCTCTGAACATACGCTCGATTTTCCGCGTCTACCAGAGCTTTCATGGCAGAAATTTCTATATCTCTATCGTCCCCCAAACCCTCAAACTCCTCTCCAAGCTCACTAGCTATTACAATAGTCGATACACTTCTCGCGTCGATATCCTTGCCCTCTGAATGACTCTTGTAACTCTTAATAGAAAAACCAGGCTGATACTTGTCTATTAGCTTCTTTAAAGCTGCGAGTGCGGAATCCTGACCTTGGTTAACTTCGCGCAAAAGCCCTTCTTCTGAAAAAAATTGCCCCTTTAAAATCACCTCACAGCGGTTCGAACTTTTAGAGTAATCAAACTCCTGAATTTTTATTGGCTTTCTAAACTCGTAATACCCTTTCATTAACTCTTCATCGGTAATGCCTTTACGCCTATCTCTATATAAATCCTTTATAAACTGGGCAATCTCTGCTTTTTCGCTATCGCCTATTTTGTAGGAACGTTTTTCAATAATAGCTTTCGCATGGTTCCCACCGCTTAAAGGCCCAAAGAGAAGACTTACTTCTTGCCCCACCTCGGCGGGATCGAATGGCTGATAGATGTTGATATCTTTTAAAATCGCATTAGTATGCCCGCCCGCTGAATGTTTAGCCGCATTATCGCCAACTATCGGCCAATGCGGCTGCCTCGGTAACATTTTTTTCATGACAAAGTCAGAAACCGCCTTTATCTTTTCGCTCTTCGCTTCGCAGTAAAACGCCTGGCCGGATTTGGATGAAAAATGCTTTAAAATCATTATGCACTGTTCCAAAGCAGCATTCCCCGCCCTCTCGCCAATGCCGTTAAAACAACCTTCAATCTGCCGCGCCGGCCCCTCAAAAACCGCATTTATAGTATTAGCAACTGCCAAGCCAAAATCGTTGTGACAGTGAACAGACCAAGTAATGTCGCGCTCTGGGTACTCATCCGCGACAATTTTTGCATGGCGAATCATGTTATTGACGAAATAATCATCGCCCTGCAAATAACAGGCGTAACCGACCGTATCTGGGCAATTTATGACTTTAAGCCCAGCTTCGACTCCTGCTCTAATTAAGTCAGTAGTAAAATCGAAATTCTCCCCCATCCTCGAGTAGCCTTCGGGACTAAACTGCACCTCAAGCCCTGCCTCTCTTGCCGTTTTTACACAGCTGAATAGCGCACCTATTAGTCCGAACTTATCCTCTGCCATTTTTCCCAAGGAAGCCTTCATTAGTAGCGGGTCTACAGGCAGATAAACGTGCAAACGAGCTTTATCGTGCTTAATTGCTGGCTCAAGTGCCGTAATTGTCTTTTCTACCTGCTCCTCCCTAAGCTGGCACAAAGCAGCAATTACTGGAGCATTAGGAACCGGACCTAATTCGCTAGCAATCGCACTTACTATCTGCGCGTCTAAGGCGCTAGAAGCTGGGAAACCAGCCTCCAACACATCAATCCCCATGTCGCTAACAAGCCTCGCATATTCCAAATTATCCTCGAAAACCATCCCCGCCCCCGGGCATTGCTGCCCATCGCGAAGCGTCGTGCACAAAATCCTTAGCCTTTCGCCTTTTTTGTTTTTCATAAAAAGTCAATAACACAAATGAATAATATCAGCTAGTTAGAGCAGCAAAAAAATACGCCTAATAAACATTAGATGTAACAAACTAGCTGTTCCTCTACATAACAGCTAGAAACAGCGCCGCTGCGTTAG
>JADLFC010000007.1 GCA_020845775.1 Deltaproteobacteria bacterium | reverse complement strand
CAATATCGCGCCACAACTCAAACTCAATAGTTATCTTGCTAAGCTCTTCGCGACTTTCACTGCTAAGGGTTTTAATGCCTTCGATGCCGTTAATTACTTCTTCTAATTTTTCAGTAACTTCTGTCTCGACCACATTACTACTAGCGCCAATATAAGTTGTCGAAACATCGACGATAGGGGGATCTATATCTGGAACTTCGCGCACAGGAAGATTTAACATCGACACAATGCCAACGAGCACGAGGGCGATGTTCATCATCGAAGCAAGAATTGGGCGTTTAATGCTAATTTCTGGTAGAATCACTCCTCAACTCCTTAGTCGACTTGTCCTCTACCAGCTTAAAACTTACCTGCGAACCAGGGCCAATCTTTTGGACACCTTCGACAATAACCAATTCCCCCTCGCTAACGCCGGAGGCTATTTCAACCCTTCCCTCCAAACGCTTTCCAATTGTAACCGGCTTAAGTTCTACAGCGTCCCTGTCTCCAATGATATAGACGAGCACACTGTCCTTATGCACCATCAAAGCCGATTCGGGAATTACTACAGCTTCCTCTCTAACCTCAAACACCGCAGCCACTCTTGCCAACATGCCGGGTTTTAAGCGAAAGTCTGCATTGGGAATTCGAGCTTTAACTAGAATAGTTCTAGTATTCGAATCCACTTGAGGCGAAATAAAAAATACTTTGCCTACAAAACCTCTATCTGGATATGCCGCGACCTCTGCACGCACCTCTAAACCCGCTACCAAGCGATTCGAAAAACGTTCGGGCACATTAAATTCGAGTTTAATTGTATCGTACTTAACAATGGAGGATAACGTCTGGCCCTTAGCTACCAGCTGTCCCGTGCTAATGAGTCGCTCGCCCATTTCTCCATCAAAAGGCGCAAGCACTTTTGCATCCTCGAGATTTTGCCTAGCTCGCTCGGCAGTAGCTCTAGCGGCTTGAAAGGCGTACTTAGCTTGGTCATATTCCCTAGATGAAATCGTGCTCTTCTTAAAAAGCTCCTCGCTCCTCTTAAGGTTTGCTAAGGCCAATTGATAGTTAGCCTCAGCTTCCGCTAACATGGTAGAAAGTTTTTGTTCGTCTATTTTAAACAACAATTCGCCCTGCCTCACCGCCTGGCCTTCTCTAAAAGCTACCTCCTCCACTATCCCATCTATCTCGCTCTGAATTTCCACCACTTCATCAGCACCCAATGTGCCGACCACAGAAATCTCATCGCTAACACTTTCTCTAACTGCCTTGTAAGCAACTACAGGAGTTATTGCCAGCGAATGCTGGTTCTCGCCTTCGCCACCACCGCAAGCATTTGAGCCAAAGCTCATAATACAAAGGAGACAACAAACTAGGTATTTACTAGACATTTAACCAACTCATATTACACAGATATACATATAGAAACCAGACACTTGTCGACAGCTATACATATATTATTGGCGAGTAGCAACAATGAATTGGCCACAGCACGCCTCTCTTGCTAAATTGAACTTCCACAGAGCACTCTGAAACAACATTAGTAAAAATATAGGATTTAAGACAATGCATGAAGTGGGAGTTGATGAAACAATAGGGAAAAGCTTTCAGACACTTAACAAACTGCACGCTGCGCTTAGTGCTGTGATCAAGGGCCGCGAAGATACGATTAGCCTCTTGCTCACTGGTTTGGTCGCTAATGGCCATGTGCTTCTCGAAGACTATCCCGGCAGTGGCAAGACAACTTTGGCGAAAACGCTTGGTTCTTGCATAGATTGCAGTGGCGCAGATAGTGCCGCAGAAAATATTTTACCATTTAGGCGCATTCAGTTTACACCAGATCTTTTGCCTAGCGATGTGCTTGGCGTCAATGTTTTTGATCCGCGAAGCGCAACTTTTCGCTTTCAGCACGGCCCAATATTCGCCCACGTCGTTTTAGCAGATGAAATAAACAGAACTGGGCCCAAGGTTCAAGCGGCATTTCTAGAATGTATGGCAGAGAGACAAGTAACTATTGACAACCATACTTATCCACTAGACGAATTGTTTTTTGTAATAGGCACGCAAAACCCCTTAGATCTCGCTGGAACGTACCCACTTCCCTTAGTGCAACTAGACCGTTTTCTTCTTCGCGTTCCCATGAAATATGTAGACTCGCAAACCGAACTAGAAATATTAGAGAACATTGACGAGATAACTCGAAACAGCAAAAGAGCTACGCCAGTAATAACTCGAGCGGAAATTTTGGACGCTCGACAGGCGGTAAATAACGTCTACATTGCTAAACAAATCTTAGAAACAATAGTAAATATTGTGCAGGAAACCCGTTCAAACAGACTTCTTCAGTTTGGCGCATCCACTAGAGCCGCAATAATGTTTAAACTCGCTTTAGGTGCCTGGGCACTTAACCAAGGACGGAGCTACGTTAATGAAGACGACGTAAAATTTCTTGCTCCTTTTGTATTAAAGCACAGACTGCGATTCCATCCAGGCGCAGGTGACGCTAACGCTGCATTTGATGAGTTAATAAAGCCTCATATAGAACGCCTAATTTCGTCTGGAGTCTAAGAGTATAGTTAAGATTAAGAGTTCTAAAGTAGGCATAATGAATACATTTCTTAAGGTAATAAGTAGCTTAAACGATAAAGGATGTAGATACGTCGTAGTTGGCGGATTTGCTGCCGTTATGCATGGCAATAATAGATTCACCTCGGATTTAGACCTAGTTGTTGATCTAAACGAATGCGAGGCAAAAAAGACTATTCAGGCGCTGATCGCTATTGGTTTTCAGAGCAGATTGCCCGTGAACCCATTAGATTTTGCAAGTGCAACACAAAGAGGTATGTGGATAGAGGAAAAAAATATGAAAGTGTTTTCACTTATAGACCCTAAACAAGCAACCTTCGCCGTCGATCTCTTTGTAGAGTCAGTGATTGATTTTAATGAGCTCTATGCTCGTTCTGTTGTTCTTAACATCGAGAACGTAGATATTCGTATCTGCTCTATCGTCGACCTTATTAAAATGAAGGAAATAAGCGGTAGACCCCAAGATTTAATAGACTTAGATAATTTGAGAATTCTTAGAGAGCGAGGCCTAACGTTAGATGAATAAGCATAATGCGCAAACAAAAAGGAAGATCACGGATAGTTCATGGGAACAATCTAGAATCGACAATTTGATTCAATTTGCAACATCAACTCCTGATGAAAAGCTCTTATGGCTCGAGAATATGCGTGCCTTATTGATTGCCGCTCATGCGGCAACTCCCAAGCGCAAGTAGAAGAAATATAATGATGCTTCCGGATTAAACTAGAACATCCATTCCATTGTAATAGCGCCTTCCTCAATGCTAAGATTAAATTATTAGGTGATGAAAAATGTCGTGGTGGTTGGGGTGGTTATTGGAATCGATTTGTTGAAGATCGCTATCTAAAAATTAGTAAGTGCCTTTAAGTTTTTTTAAAGGCCTCTAAGTGTTTCGTCCAGAGGTCGGTGTTTTATACAGCGCGAGCTGTTCGGGTTTTCGCAGATTATAAGGTTAAGGCTTTTTTCTTAAAGGCAGAATTAACCTAGGAGGACCTGAACATGAGAGCGCAAACTACCACATTAACAACCTGCAATAACAAAGCCCATATTCATTTCGGATCGCCAGCCTTTAGATTTGCGGATTTTCTGCTTGCAGTTAAAGACAGAGCTGAGGATATTTCAAGCTCAAATGTTTCCAAGGCGGATTATTTGCTGCATCTAGAAAAAGCTCTCTTTATGGCGGCAGAAACGATAAGCATGTTTCAGAAATTTACAAAACTTTCGGAGGCAGATAATGCCACGGAGAAAAACCTATCACTGGGGAAGGATCATTGGTTAGCAGCTACAGATACGCACTGCAAGGAGCTAAGTGCCTCATCAGCCTTTTGCCCAAAAAGTTTTATGGATTGCCTGCAAAGTCAAGCCGAAAAGATTTCATGCTGCCAATGCAAAGACGAAATAAAACTCGAAAGACTAAAAAGCCTTTTTTGCGGGGCGGCAGCTTTGTTAGGGGAGTTAAGCTAGGCGGCGATCCAAATATTAACATCTAAAGCGATTTTCATTGCCAATCAAGAGTACATCTCATCGCGAAGCTTAGCAATTTTGTCATCGCTTGGCTCCTTATAGTCGGAACCCAAATATTTTGCATGAAAGCGATCTAGCCAGTCTGTCTTCTCTTGCTGAAAAGACAGTTTTCGCAAAAAATTCTCTACGAGAACAGACAACGATTCGCCCTGACTCTCAGCAACTAATTTAGCTGCCTCGATTACAGAACTGTCAACTGATAGAGTAAGCTTCTTCTTCAGCGCAACTTTCCTTTTTGTGCTCATACGTGTGATTTTATATCGAATACGTATAAGCGTCAACAAAAAAAGCTGTCGTAGCAATCGGCACTGATTGAATAGTTGTTAATTGTTGTTAATTGTTGACATCCCCAACCTATTTAGATTATTAGTCGGGTTTGTACCATTTACAAAAAGGATTCTTGTAAATGGTACAAACAGCAAGTGCGCAAGCACTTGCCAATAAACAACAAATACCGTTTCCAAAAAGTAAAATATTTAACTTACTTTTTGGAAACGGTATAGGTGTTTTTCGATCTTTTACAGTCCGAGAAAGAGTAGATTTGTTTCTGTTCTGTCTTAGTGTGGTCCAATTTGGGCATTACTATTAGCAGGACAGCTTTTAGCAGATTAAAGCATTACTGCTTAGGCCAAGTGCACAAGGATGCACGGCTTAAAGGTTTT
>JADLFC010000006.1 GCA_020845775.1 Deltaproteobacteria bacterium | reverse complement strand
GCCCTTTGGTGATTTGTTGTGACCCGGTAGCCATGAACAACTACTTGGAAGAGTATTTTAGCATATATCACGAATACAAAGTTGCCTGCCGCAGATATCTTAATGGCGAACATGGCGTAATATTTCCACCAGGCACTTATCGACCTCCCTCTCTGTGTTGCTGCTAGCTGCTGATTGGTTACTGAGACTCAGGATTAGGCAAAGACTCATGCGGCTTGTAGGCCGCCAGTGCACCGGTATGTATAGTGGGATAATTGCGATGGATTTTCTCATTGCGTGGGTAGGACTCTATAGTTAAAAAGCAAACAGAATCATTAGCCTCTGCATTAATTGTCGATATAAAAAGCAAAGTAAGTCGTTCGTTTGCGATATTTATGTTGCTAACAACAACAAAAACTCGCTTGCAGTCTAAATGCGAGCACAGAGGCTCCGAGGCTAATTTTTTGGGCTCATAGCTTTTTTGGGTTCTAACTTTGCCGTGAAAATCGGTGATAATTGAAAAAATATCTTTCGTAAACTCGTCGGCTATCGTATATATATCTACTCCATTTTTTATTATTGCCTCCAGCTATTGAGTAGATACGAACAGGCTGCGTAAAGGGGTAGCATCTTTTTCTTTTAACTATCGTTAAATTAAGGATCACTTACTTATGGAAATGGCTGAGGAGACAAGAAAGGGACGGGAGCACTTATTAGGGTTTTTAAGTGGCGTTGGAATTGAGATTGGTGCATTGCACAGGCCTGTTTATGCACCACATCTTAATATAAGATATGTAGACAGACTAACGCGGGATGAACTATTCGAGTGCTACCCCGAACTGCGTGGGCAGTCAATTGTTGAGACGGACATACTGGACAATGCGGAGTCTTTAGGGACAATACGTGAATGTAGTCAGGACTTTGTAATTGCAAATCATGTAATTGAGCACATGCGCAACCCAATCAGTTCCCTTCTCAATTGGCAGAGGGTATTAAAGCAAGGGGGCAAGCTGTTTTTGGCAGTTCCCAATAAACATACCACATTTGATCAAGAGAGGGAGATTACGTCACTGCAACATGTTTTAGACGACTATGTTAATCCTAGCGAATCAAGAGATTTTCAGGCATTTCTTGATTTTTCAAAGTACGTCAGTTGTAGGTTTTTTAAAGTTAAACCTGAAAGTGACTTTGAGAGCTTTGCGAAAGAGCTTGAGGCTAAGGACTATAGTATTCATTTTCATGTCTGGGATAAACCGGCCTTTGATCAACTCTTAGCACACATGGAACGCTCCTTTTCAGCTTGGAGGTTAAAAATTCTGGATTATGCCGATGCTGCTGTTGATGAATTTGTCTATGTGTTAGTGCGGATATGAATTTGTGGTTCTGCTAGAGATGCCACTGACAATCTAAATTCGCTAGTAAGAATATCGTCGCAAAAATTTTAAATAATGACTCCAGAGCTTGAGCGTAGATGCGAGCCGAGAGACCGAGCACAGAGACTCCGAGGCTAATTTTCGTTAGCGACGTTTGCCGCTGGCGCTTCGTTTCTTAGGACCTGTGCCAGCGTGCGGCAAACGTCGACTGTGGTAAAAATCCCCACTAGTTTTTCTCGTTGCATGACCAACGCGCAACTAATGTGATCGTGGGCCATTTTGTTTGCTATCGTGGCAACATCAGCTGTTAGCTCGACAACGTAAGGCTCTGCTGTGTAAGTAGCCTCTACCAAAATTTCTTCAGGTTTCTTGTCGTCTACGGCCAACGCAAAATCTATGTCGTGGTTGCTTAATATTCCTACAAGGCGGCCGCCGTCCTGGACTGGCAAGTGCCTCACTCCATACTTCTGCATCATCTGTTTGGCAACTTGCAGCGTTTGATCGATGCCAATCGAATGCGGAAAAGGAGTCATTACTCCTTGAATTTCAAGTTTTTCTTTCATAACGAATAAATGCGATTACTAACCAAATTTCATAGGGAGCAATTCGAAAACAACCAATGTTTTCCAACAAATATAATAACACTATGTAAACTACAGTTAACCGCGCTGTCAATCACTGCCTTAGGTTGAACTATAAAAATGCCTTTAACTACTGCATATTTCTATTAATACACCAAAGTTTGAATGTGGATGCATGAATGCTATATCTTTGTTCCCAAGACCCTTCTGTGGTGAGTCGTTGATTAGCCTGACGCCTAATTGAGACAATCGCTTTAATTCCTGAGCAACTGATGGCACTTCAAAGCAAATGTGGTGCAATCCCTCGCCTCGCCTTTCTATGAAAGCTTGAAGTGACTTATTGCCGGGGAGTGGCGCAATTAGCTCTAATTTACTGTTGCTAAGCTTCAAATAAGCCGCCTCAACGCCCTGGGCCGCCAGAGTATCGCGTATGTCTACCTCGAAGCCAAAAATATTGCGGTAATGCGCTATGCCCTCGTCCAAGTTTTTCACGGCATGTGCTACGTGATCTAACCGCCACTTAGGAGAGGCCAAATTAAGTGCAGCAGGATTATTGGTAATGGCAGTCATTTATATTTCAATTTGCTACTTTATATGAGCGATTTCTGGCAATTGTGTTCAACTTCTGCGATATTTCTATTTCTTTATTTTATAAGACTAGTGTTGATGTTGTAAAGTTCGATATTCTTAAGAGCATCTCTCTATGACCAAATTGCGAACAGTTAAGGCGGGTGAAACAATTGGCATTGCGTCAACTGGTTCGCCAGTAGCGCCAGAATGTTTTCATGCTGGCATCGAGGCGATACACAAATTAGGGTTTAAGACAAAAATCCCCTTTGACCCAAGCGCTTATTATGGGAAGAGCGACTATGGTTTTGCTAGTGAAAGCAAAGAGACGCGGGCGCGTGCTTTTATGGAGCTTATCGAGGATGAGAGCGTAGCCGCGATTATTGCGGCACGTGGCGGATATGGAACGATTTCAGTGTTGCCACTGCTCGACTATCAGGCGATAGCTCGAGGTGGAAAACTCGTCGTTGGATATTCGGATGTCACAGTTTTGATAGCTGCAATAAGCAATCGCGCGAACATTCCCACCTTGCATGGCCCGACTATATCGGCAGAATTTGCGCGTTATGCGGATTGTAGCTATGCAAAGGAAAGCGTCGATACGTTGATAGCTATGATGCAAGACCCACAGCTTAGACTTCAATATCCTTGCGAAGTGATTCGAGATGGAGAAGCTGTGGGAAAAATTCTTGCAGGCAATTTAACTATGTTAACTACATTGCTAGGGACACCTTGGGATCTAAGTTACGATGGAGCAATTTTAGCACTAGAGGATGTAGGGGAGGCTCCCTATAGAGTGCACAGAGCGCTCATGCAGCTTAAACTTGCCGGGAAACTTCGCAATTTGGCGGGGGTAGTGTTTGGCCGGTTTTATAACTGTCAGAGTTCTTGTGGCTGGTCAGTAGAAGATGTTATGCACAAAAGCTCTAGGGATATCTTCGACGAGGCGAATTTTCCTATTTATTATCGACTTGAGTTTGGACACGCAGGGAAGAATTTGCCATTGCCATTGGGGTGTAGAGCGCGCATGTGGGATGGACAGCTCAGCATGTTGGATGCAATTATTCGCTAGCGATATGGATAAGTAATGGTTAAGGCGAGAATAAGAGAGCTATGAGTCTAGTCGATTGGACGAGAGTAGAAGAGGCATTTTCAAGCGCGGCCTTAGAGCCGCAGCATGGGGCTTATACACCTAAACAGTTGCAAGAGAAAGAACACGTCTTTCCAGGAGCCGTGCTATTGGTGGGACGTCGCGGCAAAGTGCTTTACGAAAGGGCGGTCGGATGTAGAACTATTTTGCCAGAAGTAACGCCTATGCAGGTAGATACAGTTTTTGATGTCTCGTCACTGACTAAAGTAATTGTCACTACGACCTTAGTCATGCAGCTAGTCGATAAAGGGCAACTGCAAATCGATCAAGCGCTAGCGCGCATTTTTCAGACATTTTCCACTGGAAATAAAGCAAAGATGACGGTTCGCCATTTATTGGCGCACACTTCTGGGTATCCAGCTTATATACCATTTTACAAAAAAATTGCTGAACTAAATGAAGGTAAGCGTTCTGGGATAATGTGCACTAGGAGCGCAGTTGAGTATGTTTATAACGAGATATTCCGCACAAACCTCGATTCGCCCCCTGGGCTAAGGGTAGAATATAGCGATGTGGGTTTTATGTTGCTTGCCTTTGTGGTCGAAACTATATGCGGCGGAGTTGCCTTAGATAAACTCGCTCAGGAGAAAATATTTAAGCGCTTGGGTATGAAGAGCACCGGCTACATCGAACTTTCTAAACTTCGCAGTCGCGGGCTAGAACCTGTAACAGACATGATTGCTGCTACTGTGAATTGTCCGTGGCGAAAGCGCCTTATTTGTGGCGAGGTTCACGATGAAAACGCCTGGGCTATGGGCGGAGTAGCTGGACATGCCGGCGTTTTTTCTACCGCGCGCGATATTCACAAGTTTTCAAGTGAAATGATGAACTGTTGGAACGGCTGGGGAAGCTTCATCAAAAAGGAAACCGTGAGAAAATTTTGGCAAAGGGACGAGAGCGTGCAAAATAGCAGCCGCGCTCTGGGGTGGGATATGCCGAGTGGGGAGGAGAGCAGTGCTGGAAAATATTTCTCCCGTGAAGGCGTTGGGCATTTAGGCTTTACAGGTTGCTCTTTGTGGATGGATCCGAAATTAGAGCTCGATATTATTCTTCTCAGTAACCGCATCCACCCCAATGTGGATAACGAAAACATTAAGAAATTTAGACCCTTCATTCACGACCTCATTCTCGAAGCCCTTCACTAAGCTGTATGAAGCAAATTATCGATGAGCAGTTTATGGATTGCGTAGAAGCAGGGGAGAAGTATCTTGCAAGTCTCACTCATTGGAATGGGGGAAAGACTTTTGATCTTGAGGTTACGCAGAAACTCATGGCAGCTCTAGGAAACCCCCAAGATGCAGTTTGCTCGGTGCATGTTGCTGGAACCAATGGAAAGGGTTCAGTATGTGCGCTGCTTTCAAGCATGCTTAGAGCTGAGGGTTTTAAGGTCGGTCAGTTTACCTCGCCGCATCTAATAGATGTAAGAGAGCGCTGCATGATAGATGGGGCGCCTGTAAGTAGAGAGCAGTTTTTTAGAGCTGCCTATGTAGTAGAGCAGGCGGCACGAGAAGTCGGGGTTGCGCCGTCTTTTTTTGAGGCTGTAACGGCTATTTCTTTTTGGGTTTTTTCTGAGGCGAAGGTAGATTGGATGGTTATTGAGGTGGGTTTAGGCGGAAGGCTTGACGCCACTAATGTGCTAAAAAGACCAGAGGCTACCGTAATTACAACTATCGATTTCGATCACGAGCACATTTTAGGAGATACTCTTAGCAAAATCGCTCGCGAGAAAGCCGGCATAATTAAGGAATGTGTAGCAGTGTTTTGTGGGAAGCTGCATGCGGAGGCGAGTGATGTCATCTGCGAGGTTGCCAAGGTTAAACATTCTAAATATTGGCAGCTAGACGATAGGTTTCTTGGCTGTTTGGATTTAAGTGGACTTGCTCTTAAGGGAAGATACCAGAGGGAAAATGCAGCTGTGGCGATTTCTGTGGCAAGGTTTTTAGGGCTGGCAGAAACTTCGATTGCACAAGGATTGGAGGGCGTTTCTTGGCCGGGAAGATTGGAACTAACTTCTTGTCACTTTGCGGAGAAAAGAGTGCCAGTTTTGCTCGATGTCTCACACAATCCTGCTGGCTTGACTACGTTGATCGATTATTTGCGCGGCGAATGCTGCTCTGCGATCCGGCCGTATAAAAGTCTCACCTTTGTCGTTTCTATCCTGGATCGCAAGGACTGGCGCACTATGCTGGGGCAGTTTAAGCAGTTTAGCCAGGAACTCGAAGAGACAAATGGCGTTGCCAGTCAGTTCATTTTTACGGCTTCGGGACATTCGGCTCAAGTCCCATGCAAGGATTTGGCGGCGCATTTTCGGTGCGAGGGTAGTTTTGCCACCGATCCTTGTCAAAAAGCTTTGTGCTGTGCCTTAGAAATGGCGACAGCTGATTCTTTAATAGTGGTTACTGGTTCGTTATATTTAGTGGGAGCGTTACGGGAATATGTAATTGGCGCGAAGGCACTTAGTTAGTAATTCTTGACTTAGTTTGCGCAGGTAAATAAAATAATAAAATAAATTGCTTTTTTGAATTTGCTTAGCCATGGCTTTCGGTATTTGGGTCTAAGGAATTTGTCTATGACTAAGGACGAGATTTTGAGGCTTCTTTCGATAACAAAGCGAAGGCTAGCCAGTAATATGGCCTTAATGCCATCGGGCTTTTTGGGTCGTATGCTGAGGGAATGCAACGGCCGAATAGCGATATTGATATACTTGTAGAATTTAATCGGCCCATTGGAATGGAGATAGTGGATCTGGTGCTTGAATTAGAAAAGCTTCTGGGTGGCTCTGTGGATTTGGTTTCCAAAAAGGCTCTAAAGCCCGAGTTGTTGAAGGCTATTGAACAACAGATAAACTATGTCTAAGCGCGATCTGAGGATATTTCGCGGACATGCCCTGAGGTAGAATGGCAAAAAAATAATTCGCTCTCGTCATATTGTGGTGCATCATTATTTTGGCGTCGATACAACCATAGTTTGGAAAATTGTAACCGATTACTTGCCAGATTTGTTAAACAAACTAGAGAATATTGTGAGCTGTCGCCCTAATAATTGACTTTATTGCAGTATCTGCTGTAAAACTTTTTATTTTGTGGATTAAATTTTATGAAAAAGATTATCGTTACTACCGATCTTTCACCCGAATCCTTTTCTGCTTTTCGGACGGCCAAAAAATATGCCCATAGCGATGGGGAGACTGCTACTATAGTAGTGCTGTGCGTTCTCGAAGATCTTGCTAAGACCAGCGTGCAGTTTGC
>JADLFC010000005.1 GCA_020845775.1 Deltaproteobacteria bacterium | reverse complement strand
GTTATACCGTTTCCAAAAAGTAAGTTAAATATTTTACTTTTTGGAAACGGTATTTGTTGTTTATTGGCAAGTGCTTACGCACTTGCTGTTTATACCATTTACAAAAATCCTTTTTGTAAATGGTATATCACTTGTTGGCTATCTAAGTCTTACATGACGGTCGCACTATGAAGGCAGTTGTTTCTGGGGACATTAAGAGCTTGCGGGCAAGCGAGCTAAAAGAGCTCGAGAAGTTAGCTACAAAAAGGAGTAGTGCGCGTGATCTGGTCGATGTCGATCTAGCCTCGCGCGTGTCTGTCTTGGTAGAAAAACTGGGCGTTCACATTGGGCTCATTATTGCCCGCGATGGGCGCATTACGCATGTCGTCGTTGGCAGCAAGAATAGACTTTTTCTACCAGACTTGGGGCGCTTTCGCCTGGATAAGGCACGTCTTAGGCGCTTGCGCTTAATAGTATTTGTTCCCGAGGGGGAGCGCATACTAGAACCTAGCACGGCGATACCTACTGTCTATGGTCGAAAGGATCTAGACGAAGCAAGAAAGACAAGAGCCTCAGGACCGCGTGCCAAGACATTCGATAGTCCTAGAATTTCTCAGGATCTCTTAACTGACCTCGACAAGCTTCGCTTGGATATACTACTAGTTATTGCTGTAACGGCCGGCGGCATTGCCGGGCCCGTCTCGGTCGCACATCTCGATATCCTGTCCGATTCGTCGCGCGCAGATAATCGCTCCAGGCGTTTGGGCGAACGAGGAATGCGCTTTTTGCATGCACTGAGTATTCGCGAGTTAGATTTCGCGTTCGACAATTTCATAGCCGATCTGGAAAACCGTTTTGCAGAGCAGGATGAGGGCGGTTATGACACTGAAAAGGACAAGGCTATTCTTGTCGGAGCTTATACCGGAACAGACCGTCAAGCAAAAGCCTCTATGAATGAACTTCGGGAATTGGCTAACACCGCTGGCGTGACTGTTGCCGACTCCATTATTCAGAGGCGAAGAAGCTTGGATCCCAAGACTCTAGTTGGCAAGGGAAAGATAGAGGATCTGGTTCTTCTCAGTCTTGACTTAGGAGCGGAACTTCTCATATTTGACGGCGAACTTAGCCCCGGACAATTGCGCTCTATTACCAAACTAACAGAGCTGCGCGTCATAGACCGCAGCATGCTGATACTCGATATTTTTGCACAGAGGGCTGTTACTAGTGACGGTAGGCTACAAGTTGAGCTAGCACAGCTAAAATACTCTCTCCCGCGACTGACTGAGAAGGATTCCGGACTTAGTAGATTAACGGGAGGAATAGGTGGGCGTGGCCCGGGCGAGACTAAGCTAGAGATTAGCCGTCGGCGCATACGCGATCGCATTTCTGATTTGGAAAAGAGAATCGACGCCCTAGCTCGACAGCGCGGATTGCGACGCGAACGCCGACAGGAAAAAGGAGTGCCGGTGATTGCAATAGTAGGTTATACCAATGCTGGTAAATCCACTTTGCTAAATGCGCTCACTAAGGCCAATGTTCTCGTGGAAAGCAAGCTGTTTGCCACATTAGATCCATCTAGTAAGCGCATGCGTTTTCCCAACGAGAGGGAAGTGGTATTTGTCGACACTGTGGGCTTTATTAGAGAGTTACCCGACGAGCTAGTTGCGGCCTTTCGGGCAACGCTAGAAGAGGTAGCTGAAGCGGATGTCTTGGTGCACCTAGTAGATGCTACCGATGAAGACCTTCTCGAACGCATTAAGATTGTAAGATCTACTCTTGCTTCACTAGGAATGGAATCAAAACCCTGCCTCCTCGTGCTCAATAAAGTAGATTGCCTTAGTAGGATAGAGCTAGACACATTGATAAACTCTACCCACGGTCTCCCCATTTCGGCGCTTAAGCGAGATGGATTTGACGTACTAATAAATCGCATTGAAGAAGCTTTTGTTGCGTTATGTAGATATAAAACACTCAATGACAGCCCTATGGTAAATTAGTAAGGACTTTAAACAGACAATGAGAAAATCAACAATATGTCTTCTACTTGCAAGCATTATTTTTGTTAGCCGAACTGCCTTCGGCGAATGCGAGAAGTGTAGTCCTATAAAATTAGGTGCGACGCTTCCCTTATCTGGAAAGTTAGCCTTTCTTGGCACACAGGAGCGTGATGCTTTTCTTATGGCTGTCCAAGATATCAACAAAGAAGGTGGCGTTAGTGGACGTAAAATTGAAATTATTGTCGAGGATAATCAAGGAGAAGCTAAATCTGCTGTAACTGGAGTAAACAAGCTTCTAAATGTCGACAATGTGGACGTAATTTTGTCAGCATTCACGCACATAACTCAGGCAATTAAAGATTTAGTTGCACGAAAGGAAAAATTACTAATCTACGCTTCCAGCAATAACTCCATTGCAGAAAGCAATACAAGATTCTTTAAGGATTACGTCAGTGCCGAAGAGAGCGGGGCAATAATAGCTCGAGCTGTTGGTTTAAGCGGTCGCAAAAGAGCATATTTGCTGCGCGAACTTAGCGACGCATGCATAGATTTTCACCGCAGTTTTCGATCCGTTGCTAAGGAGAACGGCATTAGCATTGTCGGCACAGAGGAATATAACCCTGGTGAACTGGACTTTCGCACTATCTTATTAAAGCTAAAATCCTCAAATCCAGATTCCATTGTGTGCTGCACTTGGCGCGATGCGCATATTATCATGAAGCAAATGGATGAAATGGGGATGCTCGATATTCCAACATTTCACATCGTTGCACCTTTTTTGCCAGAAGCGGATACTCCTGCTGTGCGAGCGCTTTATGAAAAGAATGACGCGATTAGCACTTGGTATGGTTTTGTCGAAACTAGTCGTGATCCGATTCAGTTGGAGTTTATGAAGGATTTTAAAGCTCGCTATGGCTATCTTCCAAGGGCAGATGCGGGATTCGCATACGATGACATACGTATCCTTGCAAAGGCCTTAAATACATGTGTTTCGGAAAATGCGGTGGATCAGAATTGCCTCACCAAGGCGCTTCTACAAACGGAGCACGTAGGTGTCAGTGGAAAGCTTAAGTTCAATCGTTCCGGATTATCCCTCAGAGAAACTCTGCTAATGAAAGTAGAAAATGGGCAGTGGAAGGAGCTATCTAGGTAAGATAGCTTCAGTTCAATTCTAGAGAGGAAGCACGGCGCATACCTGAACTATTGAACTAGATAAAAAATCTATAATGACGCGAAGATTTGTGTCTTTTCGGCGAGCGTGTGTAAAGTTGGGAAAGTTGGATCCATTACGGGCCCGGAGCTGGGATCGGGGTATTTGGGGGTGTGATTTTGGCGAGGCGTATTTGGTAATTCCAAGGTAAGGAATGGTGGCATCTTCTTCATGTGTCTATATTTGTGGCAGCGATTAATCAGTGCTAATGACGCAGGCGGCAATAAACAAAAGATTGTAACTATTCAGCCGTAGGCAAGATGGGCTGAATAGTTGCTAATCGTGTAGGTATACAAGATGTAAAATGTTTTTCTCCATTATCAAATCAACCGTATAAGAATTTCTTTCATCAGGCATCAGCCTCAGTGAATAAAGATACTTATTATCTTGGAAATGCTCCCACTTTGATAAATCCAACTTATCAACTATCGCCAAAAACTCCTCTTCCCTAAATCTGATCGTATACTGCGCGGATATATCGATTCCTATACTACGTTTAGCTGATAATACCTCGAAAGTACTTGGTATATCAACTCCCATAACTCTTTCAAATTCCATCTCTATTTCTTCGTTACTTATTGAGTCAGTACAGAGCAAGCCTGTTACTACAAGGCAGAAAATAAAAATGATTGCGAAAAACCGATAAGCTCGACCTCTTCGTGTTGAATAGTCGAAAT
>JADLFC010000004.1 GCA_020845775.1 Deltaproteobacteria bacterium | reverse complement strand
TATAAACCCCTCGTAACTTAGGGCTTATGCGCGAAAAACAACAAACAACAGATAACTTTATCGCTTATCAGCAAGAACAAAACAAGTGATGAGAGTAGAAAGAACGACATTTAGGGATAGTAATGCAGTTTTTTGCTCAACAATACAAAACTCTAGATCAAAATAGCCTTTTGCTTCGATTTGCTGTAAGATGCCAAACTCTTTTCACAAAAATGCACCCGTGGCTCAGCTGGATAGAGCAACTGGCTACGAACCAGTAGGTCGGGCGTTCGAATCGCTCCGGGTGCACATTTCTCTAAATTTCAAGTGATACTGGATTTAATACTGACAAAATTATATAGATTACGAGATAAACTTTTTTCGTTGGAGGTTAGAATTTTCCATGCAAGAACCCTTAAATATCTGCTTTGGCGCAGTTGAGCCTTCGCTCGCTCTAGAAACAAAGATTAAAGAAAAAGTTTCGAAACTAGAGCGTTTTTGCGCGGACATAATTAGCTGCAATGTAACTCTCGACAAACCGCATCGCCATAGCCATAAGGGGGAGATATATTCGGTACATTTAGTAATCCATGTTCCAGGACGAGAGATAGCAATTAATCGCTCTCCGGATGAGTGCCAGGAACATGAGGACGTATACGTCGCCATTCGCGACGCGTTTGAAAAAGCCGAGCGATTGCTTAGAGAATATGTACAGTTACGTCGTGGCCAGGTAAAATCACACGCGCAGCCATAAGAAAGAGTAGCAAATGTGAAAGAAGATAAGGCGCTTTTTGAGGCATATGAGGATTTTATTCCAGCCGATTGCGCCGAATCGGAAAAGCGCCTGATGATTGCTGTCCTGTGTGCGGCCATACACGACATAAGAGAGGAAGACAAGAATCGCCAGAAATCAAAACAAATTCGACGAGATGCTCGTCGCTTTTTCCTCGAAAACGACAGCCAATATCTATTTTCGTTTAGGAATATTTGCGAGCAACTGAACATTCCTCAGGAATCAATATTAACCGCACTAGGCTTTAGCGATCGAGAGCTTCTCCAAATCAGGGAGGCTTTAGATTCATTGCCAGAAAAAGCCAAATAGATAGTGACGACCTTGCTGCGCCGAACAATAGGCGTTATCTCAATTTTGTTCTTCCTCGTATTGCCGCACGAGCTGGGACATCTCATTGCTGCAAAACTAACAGGAATCGGCGTTATGCGATTTTCCGTTGGTTTTGGTCCCATCGTAGCCTCAACCTGGTTAGGCAATACGGAAGTTTGCCTATCTCTCCTGCCATTGGGTGGCTATGTAATGTTGGTAGACCAAGGCGCACTCGCTGGATGGACGAATGAGCAAATTGTTAATTTGCAATTAGAACAGCCAAACGTATGGAAAATGTTAATCACTCCAGAACGATGGCTTTCACACAAATCGCCAGGAATTCAGTTCATAGTTGCACTGGCTGGCTCGTGCATGAACTTTCTAATGGTGTTAGCATCTATGCCATATCTCTTCTCCTTTGCGCGCAAGGGAGAACTAACTATAGAATCGTTCGAACTTGGCGAGCAAAAAGGCAGGGGATTAATTGGGCCAATAGGCATCATAAAAATGGCATCTAGCGCTTGCGACAAGGGTTTCATAACTGCCTGGATGCTAGCGGTAAGATTTTCGGTTGGCATCGGCCTGTTGCAACTCGTTCCAATACCGTTTTTTGATGGGCAACACGCATTTAACGCCTTAGCAGTGACATTGTCGTCAGACCTTAGCTTTATGGAATTTGCTACAGCAATACTACAAATAGGCATAGCCATCTTGTTAACCCGGTTACTTTACGTCGCTGCAATAAAAAAACTTAGACTTCTGCGCGAGTTCCTAAATATTTCACCGCTTCACTTTAACGATATGCTTAGAGAGCTAACTCATTCCATTTTCTCCCGCCGTTAACATGACAGCAATAGGCAGATTATCGAAAAGAAAATTCAACATACTACTTGCAAAATCCAAAATGAGTGTTCAAATATAAGGTTCAAAAAAGGTTGTGGCTAGTTTCCATAGACTTAAATATTATTGATTTGCTCGGTTGTTGCACAAGACTTGCTTTACCTCGCGCACTAGACAAACCGGCAAGAAAAGATATACCGTTTCCAAAAAGTAAGTTAAATATTTTACTTTTTGGAAACGGTATTTGTTGTTTATTGGCAAGTGTTTACGCACTTGCTGTTTATACCATTTACAAAAATCCTTTTTGCAAATGGTATAAATGATGATTTCTGGGTAACTCTTAAAGAAAAAGGGAAACACGCACGATGATTCGAGTGGAGAATGTTACTAGAACTTATGGGGAACTGGTCGCTGTAAACGACATCTCCTTTTCAATCCCAAGAGGTCAAATAGTTGGACTATTGGGACATAACGGTGCAGGAAAGAGCACTACTTTAAAGATGCTAACTGGCTATCTCGAACCAAATAGCGGTTCTATAGTGCTTAATGGAATCGATATTAAAAAGGATCGACATGGTGCTACTAGTTGCGTTGGATATTTGCCAGAAAACTGCCCGCTCTACTCAGAGATGACGGTTATAGATTATCTTGGCTATATTGCTGAACTACGCAGTTTGCCTGAAGGACAGCGACTTAGGCAAATTAAGAGCGTAATCGCTAGAACTCATTTAGAGGAAAAAGCTTGCGTGCCAATTGCAACTTTATCTAAAGGGTATCGCCAACGAGTTGGCATTGCCCAAGCTATCATCCATGACCCTGATATCCTCGTCCTAGACGAACCCACTAGCGGACTGGATCCTTCGCAAATTCACGAGATTCGGGATTTAATAAAACAACTCAGCAAGCATGCTACGGTTATTCTTTCGACGCACATATTGCAAGAGGTAGAAGCAATTTGTAACCGCGTTATTATTATCATGAACGGCAAAATCGCTAAGGATGCTTCACTAGAGGAACTAACCCAGTCGAATCGGCTAGTATTAACGGTCGAGTCGAACCGAGACATCACTAGCGACATTTCAGAAAAAGGCAAGCTGACAGTATCGAACGTGGTGCGCGAAAATGGTTTTAGTCGTTACGTGCTAGATGTCCAGGGCAATCCCTACGAAGTTGCCCCCGCAATAGCTGAAAAAGTAATAAGGAATGGTTGCAGGCTTCTTGAGTTGCATCCAGAATACAAAGATCTTGAATCGGTCTTTCGTGAATTGAGTTCGCATGGTGGAGGACGGTCGCATGTTTAATCGCATTTTATCTGTTACTAGAAAGGAGTTTTCTTCCTACTTTGCCTCGCCTTTGGCATTTATATTTTTAGGCACTTTTCTAGCGGTAACGCTTTTTGTCTTTTTTTGGGTAGAAACCTTTTTTGCCCGCAACATCGTCGATGTTAGACCGCTATTTGAATGGATGCCAATTTTGTTAATTTTCCTCGTCGCTGCACTCACCATGAGAATGTGGAGCGAAGAGCGCCGCATGGGGACACTTGAAATTCTGCTAACTCTACCTGTGTCAACTCCTCAGTTGGTGATTGGAAAGTTTTTAGCATGTCTTGCGCTAGTGTCCGTAGCAATGCTTCTTACAGTTCCACTTCCTATAACTATTTCTTTTATGGGCAACCTCGACTGGGGTCCGGTAATCGGCGCTTACATAGCCTCGATTCTTTTGGCGGGTGCGTACCTTTCGATAGGGCTTTTTATGAGCTCGAGAACAGACAATCAAATCGTAAGCCTAATACTAACATCGCTAGTGTGCTTTCTCTTTTTCATATTAGGATCAGATAATATAACTGCTTTTTTTGGTAGAAATATAGGTGAGTTTTTACAAGCTCTAGGAACGGGCTCTCGCTTTGAATCGATTACTAGAGGAGTGCTAGATTTTAGGGATTTGTACTATTATTTAAGTATAATGGGCGTTTTTCTATGTCTTAACGTCTATATTTTAGAAAAGTATAGCTGGTCGTTACCTACGGCAGACAATCGATCGAACCATTCCTTTTGGAAGTTGAGCACTGCGCTACTCGCTCTAAATTTTATCATTGGCAACTTCTGGCTTAAGGAAGTTCATGTTGTTCGAGCCGATCTTACCAAAGGGAATCTATACTCAATATCAGATGCGACAAAGCGCTTCATTGGCCAACTTCAGGAGCCATTGCTAATACGCGGCTATTTTAGTTCGCGCACACATCCGCTTTTATCTCCACTGGTTCCGCAAATAAAGAATTTAATTCGGGAGTACGAGGTTGCTGGCGATGGAAGAGTTCGAGCTGAATTTATCGATCCGCGTGAAAATCCCGACCTCGAGGAAGAGGCGAACCAAAAATACAGCATTAAACCCGTGCCGTTTCAAATGGCCGACAAATACCAAGCGTCGATCGTTAATTCTTACTTCAATGTCGTAGTGCAATATGGCGACAAATTTGAAGTATTGGATTTTGAAGATTTGATAGAAGTTAAGGCTCGCAGTGCAGCCGATATAGATGTGCAGCTGAGGAACCCAGAGTACGACATCACTAGAAGCATAAAAAAAGTTCTATATGGCTTTCAGGATGTCGACAGCCTGTTTGCAAGTCTAAAATCTCCTGTGGTCTTTAAAGCCTACGTTTCGAGCAAGGACAAACTGCCAGACCAATTACAAAAGTTTAACACCGAACTAGAGTCTCTACTTGAGAGTCTAAAAAAACAGTCAAAAGGCTCGTTTGATTACTCGTTTGTGGAACCCGAGGCAAAGGGAGGAGCGGTAGCAAAGGACATAGCTAAAAAGTACGGTTTTCAACCCATGCTTGCTAGCTTCCTAGATCCTCAGCCGTTTTACTTCTACCTCACCTTAGAAAGTGGCGAGAAAGTTGTGCAGTTGGGGTTACCAGAAAATCTCGACAAGGATTCAGCCAAGAAAAACATAGAAGCTGGCTTAAAGAGGTTTTCTAGTGGTTTTCTAAAGGCTATTGGAATTCATGCTAAGGGAGAAGCCGCGCAGTCGCCTTTCCCTGGAATGCGCCCTGGTGGCGGAAAGCAGTTTCGCTTGGTGCGCGAGAAGCTTCAGCAATCTTACGATGTAAACGAAGTCAATTTAGAAAGCGGGTCTGTATCTAGCGACGTCGATTTATTAGCCATTGTTGCGCCGAAAGATTTAAAGGAAAAGGAGTTGTTTGCTATAGACCAGTTTCTAATGAAAGGTGGTACTTTAGTACTAGCCACTTCTCCGGTATCTGTTGCGCGCTCGGAAATGCTTTCCGTGGCGAAACATAGCTCAGGAATTGGCGACTGGCTCAAGCACAATGGGTTTTCAATGGAGGAGTCTCTCGTCATGGACGAGCAGAACGAGAACTATCCTGTGCCAGTTATGCGAAATATCGGGGGGTTAAGCGTTCAAGAAATCAGCATGGTTCCCTATCCCCCATTTGTCGACATAAGATCCGAGGGCATGAACACAGAAAACTCCATTACTAGCGGCATTCCGCAAATAACGCTTAATTGGCCTTCGCCAATCACGGTGGATACCGATAAGAACAGCAACAGAGTTGTAAGTACGCTTTTAAGCAGTTCTTCTCGCTCATGGGTTACTAGCGAATTGGAGATTCAGCCTAACTTCGACATGTACCCCAATCTCGGATTTGCAAAAACAGACAAAAAAGGGCCCTTTACTTTGGCTCTCGTTGCCGAGGGCGAATTTACTTCCTACTTCAAAGGCAAGGAGTCTCCACTGCTAAAGAAGGAAGAAGAGAGCGGCGAAGAGACGCCAGCCGATGGCGAGAAGAAGAAGGAAGAAGAGAAGTTGGTGGTTACATCGGTTCTCGAAAAATCTCCTCAATCTGGTCGGATAATCTTAATTTCCTCAAATGAATTTCTTAGCGACGATACGCTTAATATTTCCGCAGCCATCGGAAGCAGTCGCTATCTTAATTCGCTACAACTAATAGAAAACGCCATAGATTGGTCGCTCGAAGATCGCGGGCTTCTAGCTATACGAGGCAGGGCGCATTTCGGACAAACGCTTGAATCCATGACGGAGGGGAAAATATTGTTCTGGGAATATTTTAACTACGCGCTCGCGTTCGCGGGGCTTTTAATCGTCTATGCCTTACATCGGTTCTTGTTAAGAAAGAGAACTGTTTATTATACATCTGTGCTTTCACCTCAAGGAGCGTAGTTATGAAATCAATTCGATTACTCGGCATAATTCTCGCAATTCAAGTCATTCTCATCGTCTTTATGCACTTAGGAGGTGATGAGCTAGCAACTTACGTAGCTAACCAACCATTAATGGCGTTTAACGATAAGATCGTTGACAGGATAGTTATTGAGGAAAAAGAAAAGTCGCCTTTAATAATTGCTAAAGGCGAAAATGGCTGGCTATTGCCCGAAAATCACGACTTTCCTATCGAAAAGACAAAGTTAGACGGGATATTGAACAGCATAAACCAAATAAAGAGGCCGTATGCAGTGGGAAACACAGAATTAGCCGCTAAAAAGCTTCGCGTTGCATCCGATGATTTTGAGAAGAAGGTAGTGTTTTACCAAAAGGAACAGCCTGTTGGCAGTCTTTTCATGGGAACGTCTCCCGTCTACAAGAAGGTTCACGTGCGAGTTAACGAGGAGGCGGAGATATTTGAAGTTCCCTTTGATAGTTACGCATTAAACGCTGACAAATCAAATTGGCAAGATAATGCGTACTTGCATTTAGATAAGGAGAGTATAGCAAAGCTTTCGCTTAATGGATTCGTGCTAGAAAGAAAAGAAGGCGCGGCTTTTGCGGTAAGCAAGCTAAGTGAAAATGAAAGCACTAGGAGCGATAAGGCAAATGAATTACTTGAAAAGGTAAGCAATATTAGTTTTTCGGATGTTATCGGCAAGGAGCCTAAGCCTGAGCACAAGGATTATCAAGAAGTTTTAAGTTACACTGTGGGGCTAAAATCAGAAAAGACTAGAGAGTACAAGTTTCGTGCTAAGGACAAGGAAGCGACTGATTACGTCCTAAAAATATCCGATGATCCGTATTACTTTGAAGTAAAAAAATATGTAGTAGAGGATCTCGAAAAGGCCAAACGAGAAGATTTGATTGAAGTGAAAGCCGCGCTTCAACAAACGGAAATTCAAGAGCAAGCTATAACTACAACTCAGACCGAGAAAAAAGCAGAAGAAGAGGCAGCCACTACTGCCGAAATAGTAGAAAGCAAAGTTACAGAAAATTAGCGCACTTGCTAGTTTTCTCCTTTCTTTTGTTTCTCCAGATGCCCTGAACTTGCGAACGGGGCAAACGATGGTTACTAATTATACTGTCCGACAAAAAAACAGACTTTCGGGACAGGTTAAGTTAGTGAATTAGCATGGAGAATTAAAGATATGTTATTAGGACGTTATTCTGCTCAGCCATTCGATCTACTTCGAACGGAAGTCGATCGTTTATTTGACGATTTTACGAGAACTAAGCCCTCGAGAAATATTTCAACTTCATTCCGCAAGGGTTTAAGACCTGCATTAAATGTCTGGGAGAATCAGGAATGCTATTACGTGGAGGCCGAATGTCCTGGTTTAGCCATTGAGGACATTGAGTTATCAGTGACCGGCAATCAGCTCAACATAAGCGCTGAACAAAAGCAAAAAGTGGAAGACGAGAAGGGAGTTGAATTTCACCGACGGGAAAGACAGACTGGGTCGTTTAATAGAGTCATCACGTTTTCAACAGACGTCGATGCACAAAAGGTGAGTGCTTCAATAAAAAACGGCGTCTTAACGATTCAAGTTCCAAAGGCAGAGTCTGCAAAGCCGCGAAAAATTGAAGTTCGCAGTCAGTAAGAACTGGGTAAGGATTTTTTTAACGAGGTAAAAAGAGTATGAGCACGGAAGTAAGCAACAATAATTCGCAGCTATCTCAAGAGGCCACCCCTAGAGAGGGAACGCGAGGTGGGAGGTTTTATAGGCCAAGTGTTGATATTGTTGAGACAAAGGAGGAGCTATTGCTAAAGTGCGATATGCCTGGGACGAGTGCCGAGCATATTTCGCTAGCATATGAGAATGGTGCCTTGACGTTACATGGAGCTGTGCCAGCGCGACAACCCAAGGATATGACTTATCTCTTGCAGGAATATGGCATTGGCGACTTTCACCGCGAGTTTCAGGTGAACGAGGCTATAGATTCTAGTCGAATCTCAGCAGAATACACTAACGGCGTTTTAGTGGTGCGTCTTCCTAAGGCAGAGGCGGCGAAGCCAAGAAAGATAGAAGTTAGAAACATATAGTGTTCTGATAATAACTACATGCGACAAGGAGAAAAGAAAGATGGGAATAATACCTGGAAGAAAGAAAACTGACGTTGCAGTGCGAAAGGAACAGCTAGAGCCAACGCTCGGTCAATTTAGACATGAGATGAACAGCTTATTTGATAATTTTTTTCGAGATCCCTGGTCGATATTCGGCACTGGGGCTGAAACCCGTGGATTGGGTGCTTGGATTCCTTCCCTAGACATGAGCGAGGATGAGAAGCAGGTAAAAGTCACGATGGAGGTTCCGGGAATAGATCCAGAACACATCGACATATCGGTAACTGGAAATACTCTAACTGTCTCAGGTGAGAAGCGAGAAGAGAAGGAGGACAAGGGCAAGGATTTTTATCACACCGAACGCCACTATGGCTCCTTTAAGCGCACAGTTGAGTTGCCAGACAATGCAGATATGGAGAGCATCAAGGCTGACTACAAAAATGGCGTGCTAACGCTTTCGGCTGATAAAACAGGTGACGTCACTAAAAAACGTATAGCTATTTCTAAGCGCTAAAGGCCCGGTTCAAAAGCTCTGGCTTTCCAACAGACAATCCGAGTGGGGTGTTTCTTGTCTCCTCTGGAACTTTAAGGAACATCCCACTTTT
>JADLFC010000003.1 GCA_020845775.1 Deltaproteobacteria bacterium | reverse complement strand
TCTTTATCCATCGTAAGCACATTGGGAAAAACCTCATCGCCCACTAAAAAGAGCTCAGTTCCGGTTTTCCTTCTAACGTGGTCCCTAGCGTCGTTAATCATTTTAGCCACATCTCCAACAACGTGCCTAGTGGCGTAAAGAAACAACACTGGCCGATTATCTATTCGCAAATAAGACTTATCGGTCATGAAATTTATCGCAATGTGCTCCCAGTGCCTTTTCATTCTGTTGCCGCGGTCATCATTGGCAACTAACACATTAGCATCTTCCTCAGTGCCAGACGATTTTTCTGCTGTCTTAAGATCCAAAGTTTCATAGTGTATGGCAAACTTAAACCCATCCCATAAACTTCTATCTCTTAGGTAAGTGAGAATTCTCTTCCTAAAGGACGGTCTTTCGGGCCACCAATCGAAGATAAAGAAATTAATCCCCGCTTCCTTTGCCCAACTGACGTGTTGGGCAAAGGTGTTTACGTCATTGCTGGAATATTCACCCAAAAGAGGCGCGATTTGTGGCCTCAGTTCCTTCCCAACATAACCGCCAGCCCAGTTTTCCGGGAACCACAGATAGTAATGAGCGCCGACCAAGGGATTACGCGCCTTTACAAAAAACTCCTGAGCAACAACCCCAGTCACTCCTAGTAGCGATGTAATAAAAAAAACAAAAATAACAATCCCACGAAAACTCAGAACCGATGTTGCTATGCTCTTGCTGCGGTAAATACTCATAAGTTCAACGCTAGGCGCTAGCGCTAATAGAATGATAGCCGATGCTGTTAAAAAGAAATGCGACCAGTAGTAAAAGGATTCACTTAGATCAATCGAATCCTGCACAAGAGGGTGGAGCAAGAAACTTTCAAAAAAAACTATAGCACACAGCAGAATTGCGGCTAAACCGTAATAGATAGCGACCTTTCTTGTTTTAGTAGTTGCGGCTGAGACGATTACACAGAGAATTAAAATCCAAAGCGATGGCTCTATTAATCTGCGAAGCCAGAACGAAACATTTATGTTTAGAAATCTAGTAAGCAGAGATCCAGGCGAAACTAATCCCTCAGCAGCAATTGGTCGACCACTAGAAAATAGAGCGGAATAACAGAATAGAAGCATAACTGCCAGTAGTGCAAGTCGAGCAAATATCCATCTCGTGCGTGTCTGTTTGGAGCAAACTGTTAAAATCATTTAGTTGTCAGTGTGGATTAATGCTATAATGTATTGTGGTGGATTACAAATCCTCAAATTTCGCAAATGGATTATTGCATGGACGCTCGTATATATCGGCAAACGATATTCCTAGATACTTAACCTCTCTCGATTCATCTGCGCCATTATGAAAAAAATCTGAACAGTTTAGAAAATACGTTGCTACATATTCCTCGAAATACTCCACTCTATTCCTTAAACGACTTATGTGCGGAAAAAGCGCATCAACATTTACTCCAATGGCAATTAACATAATAGATAAACTGCTTTTTGGAACCGCGTTCGTATAATCGCTGGCAAATCGAGACAGAGTTGCCGAGTCGATACTTAAATACCATAAGCGCTTCCTAATCGCCTCAATCACCAGCCGCTCGTAGGAGAAAAAAGCTGTGCTCGACACTCCCCAAGCTGCAATAGGTGCGAAAGCTAGTAGGCCCAAAAAACATCTCCTAGAAACGCGCATTGTTGCCATTTCTATAGACCCCTATCCGCTGACCACAGAGACAGCGCGCATATCGTAAGTGTTGGATTTGGCGGTGGTACTGAAGAAAACGAACTTCCACCCAAAACAAATACATTTCTAATCCCATGAATTAACTGCTGCCTGTCAACTACAGATGTTTCTAAATTCTCTCCCATTGGCGCGGTTCCCAAAATGTGACCGTCGGTAGGAAGTGGTTCTGAAAAGTTATACGACTCAATGGGAAGGCTAGAAAAGGCTTTTTCGAAAATACTCTTGATATGAGCTAGGCTCTGAATCGCGTAGGTCGAATAATTAGCAAAGTGAACGCTTGGCTTGCCGACCTCATCTGATAATTTAACGAAATTGTCTGCCTGAGGTAGATCTTCAAATAGGAATTTAAAAGTGGCGCGCTCTGTGTACTTACCGCGTTGTAGGCGAATCTTTGGAATGTTTTGTGTCTGCAAGAGGCAAGCGGCTCGACTCCGTCGATGCTCGCCGTCGTAAAACATGTAGCCATGCCCAGTAAGAGCTGAGCTGCCGTCAAAATTTTTTACGCCATCCAAAAGCACGTCGCAACTTACGGTCATCTGCTCGCTGATGCCGCGTCCTATCAGCGGATTATTAATGCTAGACGCCAATAAAATTTGGGAGTTAAATATAGGATTGCATCCAAGTGCAAAGATTTCCGCTCTAGCCGTTTTCTCTCGACCCGCTTGCAAATAGCGAATTTGTTTTGCTGTATTGTTTTCAATGTCCAGACTAATTGCTTGCGAGGAGAGCTCTAATTTTGTAGCTGAATCAAAATACAAATGAGCTAACTCGTTTAGCACTGTAAACTTTGCATCTATCGGACAGAGATTGCAGACAGACGATGCGCAACATTTAGCTCGCTTATCGCTAAAAGCTCTCGGCCTAGCCGATGGCATGCAATAGAAGTTATCCGGATATTCTTTTAGGATCAGCTTATCGACATTGTTAAATCTGTGTGCACGCTGCGGATAAGGAGTACTCCGCCTAAATGGAGATCTCTCTGAATCACCACTTATAAGCATTATCCGCTCTGCCTCGCCATAGTAAGGTTCGAGCTCGTCATAAGTTAGTGGCCAGTCACTGCCTATGCCATAAGTGGATTTAAGCTTTAAATCGCTTGGCAAGAAACGCGGCGTGCACGCCCACCAACAATTAGAGCTACCACCTAGCCCCGGCGTATAAATCCAATCCTTAGGTGGCGTTTCATTGATAAATGTCGTCCTGAAATCAATGGAAGATACCACGCCACTTGGATCCATTAACTTTCGGTTCTCGACTTTCCATTCATGAGTGTCGTGATTGCCTTGCTCTAGAACGAGAACGCGAGCATTTGGATATTTCTCTCTATATTTTAAAAGAAAAAAAGAGGAGGCAAATCCAGTTCCGGCTAAAACGAGGTCAAAACTCTCTTGGCGTTTCGTTGGCATTTTCGAAGTAAGTAATAGTAACAGCAGTAAATTCCCAGCATGTCATTTAGAAAAACAATTACCCTGTATCCGGATAGGAAACATACAATATCTGCTGAGGAGTCTCCAATAGCATTGATAGAACTTTTTTATTTTGCGGTCACTTTTTTAATTCATTGCCGATAAGAACTAAAAAAATACATTATGGGAAACAATAGAGCAATGTCGGTAGTTGAGCTAGTAATCGTCATGGGGATAGTAGCTATTGGCGCTGGTATTTCCTGCCTCAAGGTGAGCGAGTTACTTATTGCGCGAGACCTAAAGCGCGTAAGCTACGATCTTGTGGGCGCGCTAGATCACTACTCCGAAAGGGCATTCTATTTTGGAGAGGATGTAGGTGTCTGGGTTAAAGATTCAGGTGATGGCCTAAGAGCCGCGCGCTTTAGTGGTGGTGAAGAAGTGCCACTGGCCGGTCACTCGATTGAGTCCTTCAGTGTCGTATCTATTGATGGAAAGTTTGCACAGTTGGAACAGGGAGAGAGCCATGTGCTTACGCTGAGAAAAGATGGGAGCGCTACACCTGGGCGTTTCGTACTGACGGCAAAAAATGCCGACACTTGCTCGATTATTCAGGCGCTAAGGGGTGCTAGGAGGATTGAATGCACTATAAAATAAGGCCAACGGTTTTTTGCTGCTTAAGTGGAATGGCTCTCGTAGAGGCGCTGGTCGCAATATGTCTCTTCGCAACGAGTGCCCTAGCAGTGACTTTGGCGCTGCAAGGAGCGTTAAGGAGTCAGAGCGATTTCGATAGTCGTAAGGCTGAGCTAGAAAGTTTTAGGCAAGCAGCAAAATTGCTCCCAGGCTTAGTGTCGCAAGCGGCTGAGGCGATGGATGTCGACATTTCACTGGACAAATTTGATAGCGACTTGAGTGCCTCATGCCAAGTAAGCAGGAAAGAGGCGGCGCACAGTGCTTACTCGTATTATTCCTGCGAGGTGAATGCTTTAAAAGATAATCCCCAAGCATCAAGTAAAGTCTACGAGGCGACAAACGTATGGGCGCGCTAGAATATAGATGCAGCAGTATTAGAGGAGCAGGAGTTATAGAATTGCTGTGTGCTATGGGTTTAGTTGCAGTAATTCTTTCAATGTCTACTCCCTTGCTAAAACTCACTACCTACAGTTACTTGTTTGTTTCAAACAAGGAGCGCGCTCGCAACATTTACAGCACGACTAAGCAAGTAATCTCTCAAGGTGTAAAAAATTCTACTAGATTGCACGCTATTGCTGGGTTAAGAGTCCAGCCGAGAGGAAAGATTGTCGACGTATCTAAACGGGATGTCTTAAGAGGACGGTATGCGAGTTCTATTCTGCCGGATGGCAAGAGTATAGCATTATCCTTTCTTGAGCTGCAGCCGGAAAAAATGTTTCGCGTGTTGAGAGTAGCAGCGAATGAGAAGAAAGCTAATATTACTATGCTCTGTCTTTTTGGCGACGTCGATTCAAAGACTGAGGGTATTGCGGAAATCAATAATTGGCTTGGCGTTAGTATAGATGGCGTTGGCGAGTACAGCGGGAAAGTGAGATTGTCGCGAAGTGGCCGTTCATCTTGTCCATATGGTCGAGTATTTGTAGCAAAGTTTGGGCCGACAAAGGGGGCTATGTTTTTTAAAGGTGGCTTCGGTGGCGATAGTGAGTTGGGAAGGGTGCAGTTATTTATTCCAGTGGAGGCAAGTTACTCGATTTACTTGGCGCGAAATGGCGAGTTGCGACGCCTTAGTCATATTTCTACCGAGAACCAACCAATAGTCGGTGGGTTAGAGCAGTTAGAGATATCTTCCGAGCATGAAAGTGGCGTGTCTAGTTATTACATTAGGCTTAGATACGCTGAGAGGAAAATGTCTCATCGAACGTTTAGCGTCTATGTTTCTAATGTAGAAGCACATCATCCGATTGATTTGATTTTGTAGTATGAAAGCGCAGAGCGAGTTGGCGAGGAGGGCTTTTGGCAATGGCAAAGCAAATGGTGGTTATGTAATAATTGCTGTGCTGGTGCTTATGGCTTTGTTGTCTGTGCAGTCATTGTTTGTTTGGAAAATCATAAAAAGAATGGCTGGTGTGCTGCAAGTCGAAACTGCTGCACTTAGCGCAGAGAGTTTAGCGAGAGCTGATGTTTGGCAACTTTTAAGTTCTGTTGACCAGGAAGAGTTTCCTTTAGATAGCATTTTAAATTTACGTGGTGATAGCGCCACTTTCGTTAGAACTGGACCGGCTTCAGTTGTGATGCTTAATGGTAGAGCTAGCTATTTGGGAGTTAAGCGAAGGGAGAGCGTTTTAGTTTCTATCCGCAGCACGTCGGAAGAAAAGCCAGTGCTACCTAATTGGGGAGAGCTTTTTGATAATTTAAAAGGAGCTAGTGATGTTTGTACTAGGTGGGCGAGAGCTACCACAGGAAGTAAGGAGGGATCAGAAAACCGTTCTAGCAGGACTTGCGTAGGTTTCGCTTCGAATCTGTCGCAGGGGGGAGTGATAATGGGTAATTTGGAGGGTTTAGAGCCCGTTTATGT
>JADLFC010000002.1 GCA_020845775.1 Deltaproteobacteria bacterium | reverse complement strand
GGGTGCGAATGCGTCCCAGACAGTGAAAGTGGTTTAGTGTATTTGCAGTGTTGGAATTCTATTGGTGACTCATAATTCTTCGCGTTCTCGAATTGCTGGAACAAATCAAGGTTACTCCCAAGGGGAAGGGGGAGGAGCTGCCGATTTGTTTAATATTGTTAGCTTAGAACAGCTCGACTCAAGCTCGCAGAAGAGAGTTGAAAGAGCTATTTCTCAGATTGCTCCTGAGGCGACGATAATTGGTGTTCATGTAACACCTCGATTTTGGGATTTAAGACCCATTATCGTAGTGCCGGGAGAGGGAAGGCCATCGATTATTCGATGTTTGGGACCTGAAATTTCTCTCGCTGAAAATATATCGGCGCGCATGCAGGAATTGCTAAATAATGTTAGCTCAGACAAAGAATTAGCAGAAATTTGTCAAATTCTCGAATGGGGTGCTTTTGAAGGGCAACTCTATTATCGCAGATATCTAGTGGATTCCACTTTAGCTGAGGACTTTCAAAATACGCAGGGGCTCGATTTTAAGGGAGCCGTCACGCTAGCGCAGAATATAGTGGACGTAGTCGATAGCTTGCATTCTAGAGGGATTGTTCACGGACATATAGCATCGTCGAATGTCGCGGTATTAAATAGCGGCAAAGTGGCTTTAATCGATGCAGGTGCGGGATTGGCAATTGCTCAGGCATCTTCAGCGCTAGGCGTAGAGGCTTTCCCATCGGGGTATTTTTTCTACTCTTTTGCACCAGAAACATTATTGGGTGAAATACCTGGCACAACTGCCGATGTGTTTGGGTTAGGATTGGTGTTGGGAGAATTGTTTTCTAGGCTGGCGGAACTTGGTGAGAGCAATGAATCAATTACTAAACCGGATAGAGTTGCCTTGCACATTATAAATGGCGCCCTATCGGAAATGTGTGATGAGACGCCGAAAAATCGGCCCTCCATAGCTCAAGTTAAAGCATTGCTAAGTGAGACCTTGGCAAACGTAGATAAACCAGCCGAGGTGGAACTGCGAGAAACGGCAGTTTCTAGCGAGAAAGATACCGGCGGTAACGGCGAATCGGTATCGGTAGTAGGAACTGGAAAGATAATTAGGACGCCAAGCGCAGTTCTCTTGCCACCTTCAACTAAAGAGAGCGTGCCTTTAAACGCTACCGATGTATCCTCTAGCGCAGAGACTAGTGCCAATGTTACTGCCAAGCCAGTATCGTTAAGCGATGACACTGAAATCGTGGCGGATCGCGTTGCGGAAACTACTGATGTTTCATCGAGTCATCCGTTGGAAATGCCGCAGGAGTTGCCAGGGCAAGCGTCGCGCAAGTCGATAGCGTCATTTAGCGCGGAACGAGCGCCTGTTCGGGAATATGTGCCTCGACCGAAGGATGTAATTGAAGGTGGTTTGGAGGAGTATAAAGAGCCTACTGAGGCTGTTGGTTCTGTGGAGAAAAGAATTCCACCTACTCATGCGCATCTCGGGCGCCCGAGCAAGACCAGCGTTTCGATATTGGCAACTGTGCTGCTAATATGCGTGATAGTTGGCATAATGGTTTTTCGCAATGGCGAGCTAGATCCGGAACAGATTGCAAGTTATAGCAATGACGAACTCGAGAGCAACTGGAACAGTAAGAGGCCCTCGCTCATGTCAATTGTCGCTAGAGCTGCGCTAAATGGTGCATATTCGAATCCTTTTGCGGAGTCGTTAATTATCAGTTCCGCTATCCGAGGGGATGAGCTAGGTGAAAGCGTAGATGCTTCACTCCTTAGGATTGCCTTTGATGAACAGTGGGAGGCGCAATTAACTGAATCCGATAGAAAGCTAGCGTTGACGTTGGCACTGACCAAGTTGTTGAGAGATAATATTCCAGCAGAGTTGCCCGAACTCCAAGACGTTCATCCTGGCGTTTTGTTGGCTATAGCAGTTTCGGCGGGGTCGAATGTTGCTCGTGTCTTGAAAAATGTTCCAGCGGAGGTTCTCGGCGAGCTGCCCCCTCCAATCGGGCCAGCATTTATAAAGATCATCTCCGCTGATGCAACTATTTCATGTGGAGATACGGTTATTCGGGATCTGGCCCGTTTTGTTACGGGCGGTATCGCTGATTCAGAGCAGTTGCTTGGATTTGTAAGTCATGACTTTAGCACGCGCCTTCAGGCGTTAGCAGTTCTATTTTCTGCCGATGATACCTCTATAAGGCAGATACTTACAGTTTTGTTAGAACATCCCAATGTTAGGCTTAACGATCCTGCTGTGTTATGGGCAAGAACTTGGCAGTTAAACCAGTGGTCTGAGTTAACTGATGCGGACAAGTTGTACCTATTGGCCGGGACTAAGCCCTTGGCCGATCCAGATGTTGCGAATCTGGGAAAAATGTTTGCTCATCCCTCGCCAGATATTAGAGGAATGGCAATTAAAAGTGGTTTGGAGAAGATTAAATTTAATCACCCCGGCGCTTATGCTGTTTTATCGCGCTTGTCAGAAAACCCAAGTCTCTTACAGCCCAAGCAGACCGTGCAACTCGCTCAATTCCTAGAACGGCCCAATTCAGCTACGGCAGAGGCGGTGAGAGCGTGGCTAGATAGCTCGCCCGCGACCGAGATCCTTTCTGTTATGTTGTTGAGCACGTCTGGCAACAGCGAGTCGTCCTTGCTGGACTTCGAACTAGCGCGGCACCTGCAAGATCACGCCTGGGAGCCGAATGTTTCCGAATTGCATAAGTTGATTGCTCATCCAGAAAACCTTGCTCGGTTATACGGATATAGTCGCACATTTATGCTAGCGGACGTCAACACAGCCAGGGAGATTCTTACTAAAGCAATAGAGACAGAAAAACATAAGGTCTTTGTTGATCAACTAAAAGTAATGCTCGCCAATTTAGAGGATATGTCCAAGGAAGGCGTTGAGGCGGTCGGAGAAGCTAATTGATTCTTGTTAGCCAAACTTCTTAGTCTTCCAGGGGGCAGCTCCTCCATTTATTAGCCACGAAAGTCCAGGAAAAACAAGCACTTCCTAGGCATTAGGAAATACCTAAAGTTTCGCCTAGATGTTACCGATATTATCGTTGATTAGAAGTAACTAGAAGCAATTCCTTCACTTTATGGGCGTGTCCAAGTGTCCTAGTGTGCTAAGAGAGCAGTAGTTGTACAAATGGCAGGTAGTATCAGTTTTCCAGGGATCGGAAGTGGGATTGACGGAGCAAGTATTGCTAAGTCGGTCTTCGACCATTTGACTCTTCAAAATATTCCTCGCAGCAATAAAATTAGCCTTCTCGGTCAGGAAAACGAATCGATTAACACGCTAAATAACCTTTTGCTTTCCCTTGCAGATAAGCTAGGCAAAATGAGAAGCGCCGATGGTGGAGCTGGTGGACGCGCCGCACTCAGTTCAAATGGAGAGGTTGCAACGGTCGTTGCCGATAGCAGCGCAAATCAAGGTTCGTATAGCCTAAGTGTTTCATCAATAGCTAGTTCTGCCGCAGGTTCGTTTAATCGAACCTTTAGTTCTGGGAGCGAATTTGTAATAGGCGATGCAGCGCAGAGTGGCGCAGTAACATTTACTGTGGGCGAAGGCGAAAGTGCTAAATCCTTCGATGTTCAGGTAGACGAACTCACGACTGCACAGGACGTCGTTGACCAAATTAATGAAAAGTCAGGCAATGCCGCAACGGCGAGCTTAGTAAATGTTGGTACAGAAAGCGAGCAGAGTTACAAAATTGTATTCCAAACAAGTTCTACCGGAACGGCCGAGGGCAGTGTGACAATTAGTGCTGATAACCCGGAACTATTTACTGCGAGTGCTTTAGACGGCCATATAGTGGATCAGGCTACTAATGCTAAGTTTACTATAAGCGGGGTAGGCGAAATAGAGCGGGAGTCCAATACAATTAATGATGTTATTTCGGGCTTGACGATTGAGCTCTCTCAAATCGGAGATACAAATATTAGCGTTAGTGCTGATGCGGCGACTAGCTCTGCGCAGCTTGGTGAGTTTGTCTCTGCTTTTAATTCAATTGTAGAATTTGTCAATAAAGAGGATCCGGTATCGGTCACTACCAAGAATGGCGAATCTCAAAACGTGTATGGTTCGCTATCGGGGACTAATATAGACGAAGATGTAGTATCGGCGATTCGCGAGGCGCTTTTCCAGGCAAGTGGCTCTGATGGCACGAAACTTTCTGCATTAGGCGTATCTACGGAAAAGAGCGGCAAGCTAGCCTTTGATCTAGAGACATTTGAGGAGGCTTTTAATAAAGACCCCACGGGTGTGATAGAGACTCTCACCAACTTAGCCGACAGAATCGCCGGAGTAAATGGCGTAGTGCACGGGTTTACCGGCTATAACAGGTCGATTGATTCGGCATTAACGGCAAACGAGAGCGAGATACGGAGTTTGCAAGATACGATTTCAAAAGTCGAAAGTAGCGCGACTGAGCGGCAGGAGGCAGTTTTAAGGCAGTTTCAGAGTTTAGAAGGTTTGCTTGCTAGGCTCAGTGCCGATGCGGATATTTTAACAAGGTTGTTGCAGTAATCGCCGCGAAGCGGTGAAAAGAAATAGAGATGCAAAGCCAAGGAGGGATTTAGCATGTCTGTAATTAAGTTTTCTGGACTAGCGTCCGGTATAGACTCAGTTTCACTCATAGATGCCATCATCGAGGCAAGAGAAGCCGCCAATGTTCATAGGCGCGAGGAGATAGAACTTTTAGAGAGCACAAATGATTCACTAGAAGAGCTAAATACCAAAATCCTGGCACTTAATGAGCTTATCGATCGCTTCAGGACGGCAAACGGTGGAGGCATAGAGAAAAAGGCCACCAGCTCCGATTCCACAGCCGTTACAGCCATTGCCGGTTCTAATGCCGTCAACGCTTCCTACGATATTTCGGTTACCTCTGTGGCTGATACGGCAAGTGGCTCAATGTACAAATCGGCTGGAAGTTATGCATCCACTAGTGCCGTGTTTTCCGCGACAACTGGGGTTCTCAGTGTAGATGTTGGCCTTGGTGCTGACAAAGTTTCGGTTACTGCTAGCGTAACTGGTGCAAGTACTACAATCCAGGAAGTGGTAGATGCGCTCAATGCAGATTCGGATGCCAGTGGCAGAGTTGTAGCTAGCTTGGTAAACACTGGAACTGAGGCTAGCCCCGCATATCAGATAATGCTCAATACACTTGAAACAGGTACGCAGCTTGGTTATCTCGACATCGATCCGACCTCTGTTTTTGCAGCTGATGTATCTAAAACTGCTTCGCAAGCCACCAATGCGCAGTTTACTCTGAGTGGCTTAAACGGCACAATCACCCGCGAGAGCAATATTATAAGCGATGTAGTAACTGGAGTGACGTTCAATCTGATAAAAGCGGACAGCGCTAGTATCACAATTTCTAACGACGAAGACAGCTCGGCTGAGCTAGTAGGTGAAATAGTTGATTCCTTTAACGACATCGTCGAGTTCATAAATGAAAACGATACCGTTACTCGAGTAGAAGATGAAAATCAGACCGATAATATATACGGCTCTTTAGCAAAGACCAGCGTAGACAATGATTTAGTATCTTTCTTTAGGGAGAGACTAGTAGCGGCGGAGTCTACTAATGGAACAGTTGTTACGAGTATGTCCGAACTCGGGATATCTACGAACAGGGACGGAAGTTTGAGCTTCGATGCCGACGAGTTTAAGTCTCAGGTAGCGCAGGACGCTTTAGGTGCTTCGGAGGTTCTCACGGACTTTGCCGATAATGTGGCAGGTGTTGATGGTATATTATATGAGTTTACGAAGTATAACGGTTTTATAGATTTGGCGGTACAATCCAATGCCTCACAAATAGAAAATCTAAATAGCGCCATTTCTCAACTCGAAAGGACGACGGCTAAACTTAGAGAGAATCTAGAGGGACAGTTTTCTCGCCTGGAGACAGTTATGGGAAAACTTCAAAATACCCAACAGGCACTTAGTGGAATTTTAGGCGGATTGTAATGATATTAGGGACTTAGATGAGGGGCGGGGCTATAAAATTATTGAGCTAAAGGAGTGTGGCGAATTGTTACGATAAGTAATCTTAGGAGAAAGTAGGGGCAAACAAACGTTTGTCTGCGGTGGATTGAGTTATATAGGCAACCTGGAACAACGAAAATGTACGGCAAATCTGCACATAAGCAATATACAAGCGTTCAAATTTCAACAATAGATCGTGGCCGCTTGTTGCTAATGATGTACGATGGCGGTATTAACTTTCTCAAGCATGCAAAGAGCGGCTTAGAAGCAAAAGACATTAAGAAGTTCGCTCGGTTTTTAAGCAAAGGGCAAGCAATTATTGCCGAACTAGTAAATACCCTAGATTTTGAAAAAGGTGGGCGCATAGCTAAAGAGCTGGATCAACTTTACGATTTCATGTTGTACTATCTAACTGAGGCAAATCTACAAAAAAGCCCAGAAAAAGTTCAACGCGTCATAGACCTTTTAGAGACTATAGCTGGCGCTTATAGAGAGATTATTGAGAGTGGCAGATATTTAGAATTGCTCGAGCAGATAGAATTGCCGAAGCCTGAGCCGGTTGCGACGCCGCCCGTCACTACAAATAGTTCCAAGGAAGAAAAGAATCCTATTCGCCCGGCCCCGCTGATTTCTCTGTAGAGTATTGTAGATAGGAAATTTTACACGCCTTAAGTTCCTCTATTACCTCTGCCATGGGCAGGCCGACTACGTTTGTATATGAGCCGTTAATCTTTCGAATGAAGGCGCCGCCGATTCCTTGGATAGCGTACGCGCCAGCCTTGTCTTCTGGCTCCCCGCTGGCGACATAAGCTCTAATTTCAGCGGGTGTCATGGGTGAGAATTCGACATCAGTTTGAACGGTTCTAGATTTGCAATAATCAATCGACTTGTTAGCAAGGCAAAAACCACTAATCACAGAATGGGTGATCCCCTGTAGCTTATTTAGCATTTCAAAGGCGTCTTGTGTATCGACGGGTTTTCCGAAAATTCTCCCTCCGCCCTTGCTCCATTGCTCTTGTGTTGCGAAGCTAGGAACTAATACAACGGTGTCGGCTGCTATGACAAAGGCATTTGGATGTAAGGCAGAAATAGTAGAAGCTTTCCTCGCTGCGAGCTTTGCTATGCTTTCCATTATTGAAGTGGTTTTTATATCAGACTCATCCACATTAGATGGAATTACGTCAAATTTTAAGCCGATGGAGCTTAATAGACTAGCTCGCCTTGGTGACGCCGAAGCGAGAATGAGCGTCATAGCAGAGGGCCTGTTATCGCTGCTTAAAAAATGCATTTTTTCTATCTAAGTTTGGTAAGTTTGGCCCTATTAATCATCTGAGCTAGAATGAATAGTATCGGTCATGTTGCTAAGGTTTTCATCCGGTAGCGGCTCCAGGTCGTCATCTTCTGTGTTCAAATCGTCTATGTCTTTGCCGAGGAGGACCTCGGGAATCTCTATGCCCTCCGGCACTCCCTCAGCGCCAATTTGCTCTCGAAGCTCAGTTAATCTCTTCTCGATTTCGTCTGTAGTAAAGCGGTAATTCGGGTTAACGGTTTTGCCAGAGTTAGCGTACAAGTGGTTGTCCTTGTACCGGATTTCATACCAAGGCAAGGGATGAGCGGCTGGGCCCTTGATGACTTCTCCAGTGTGTTTAAACTCCGAATAGCAGCAACTGCACATCATAGTGTCTTCTTGGTAAGTAAGGTCGCATCCGTCATACGTGCATCTGCCGCTTAGAACGCGCCAGCCCGTTTTGTCCCGATGGACGAGCATGGATTTGTCTATTAGGTACTGTTTGGCAAACAACAGATGCCTAACTTCACCTAAATCAAATTCGCCACCTGGTCTAACAAAATGCCTTGGCTTGCAAGATAGTAGGCACGACAAAAAAAACAGCAGCAGAGACGTTAGAGCTAAAAGTGAAAGAACTCTCTTGAACATAAATTTGGGAAATTGCACATTTTATAAGTGTAATGTAATGCTACTTAAACAAGATTTAGCATGCTTTAGCTATGCTATCAATACAAGATTTACGAATGTAATAACTGCGACATTATAGATTACTTAAAAGTGCCTTTAACGCTATTACGACCGACATTTTTTAAAATTAAGAATTCCATTGTGCATGAAGTGCTGTGGAGGCAGTCTATTAGGCGCAACCTCCTGTTACTGAGCTTTGCATTGGCCACTATGCTTTGCATTTTTGTTTGCGCTATGGTCGTCTTGGTCAGTATGCGCGGGGATCCTTTTTTTGAAGCCATTATCCCAGCAAAAATTATTCAGCTAATCTTTTTTTCCTTCTTTTTCTTGTTACTCGTGTCTAATGTGATTGCTGCGATTGGAAATTTGTTTTCCGCGGACTGCATGAATTTTTTTCTCATTTTCCCCGTATCCACTACGCGCCTATATTTTGCTCGGCTGTTATCTATTATGGCAGAGACAAGCCCTATGTATTTCATTTTTGCCTTTCCAATAGCCTTAGCCTACTGTCTATCGCTTGGGCTGGGGGTTAGGTTTTTAATAGTAGGCCTTTCTGTTTCAATACCGTTTTTGTTTATCTTGTCAGGAATATCTGTTGTGATTGCCAGTATTTTGATGGCGGTGTCAATGTATATAAAGAAACGGAAGCAGTTTTTTGGGTTATTACTGCTATTCTCAATTGGCTATGCAGCGTTATGTGTAATAGGTAAGCTCGCTAGTTTAGATATTAAACGGGGAGCGCAAAGTGCTAATGTTATCGTGCAGGCCATTGGCGTATTTAGCAATCCTAGTCCACTGTGGCTTCCCTCTCGATGGGCGTCAGATGTGCTTACTTCCTTTGTTGGGGAGCCCTTGGTGGGCAAAAACATTCAGTATTTATTGCTCATATGTTCAGCTATTGGTTCAATTGCGGCTGGGTATTTAACTTTTGATCTATTTTTCTTAAAAATCAAATCGCGCGTCGAGTCCGGCGAGGTGTCGCGCCGAAAAGTTCGCGAGGATTTTGTCGGAGTTCGATTGTTTAGGCGAGTCCATGATTATATCTATCGCTACTTTCCCATGAGTTTTCACGCGAGGGCCATTTTTAGAAAAGATTTTCTTACGATTTTACGGGATCCTACTAGGTCGTTACAGTGTGCGCTTTATTTTGTGATTGGGGCGCTTTATGTGTTGTCCTTTAGATTCATGGGTGCAGCTTTGGATATTGGAGGGATAGGCGATCAAGCGTGGTTAGCGCTGATGGCTAGCTTAAACATTCTACTGGGTGGTTTTATATTAGCTTCTGTTATGACTAGGTTAGTTTATCCATCTATTAGTTTGGAGGGGAAGGCGTTTTGGATTTTAAGAACTGCGCCTATAGATCTTAAGAGGCTGATAGCTATTAAATTTTCGATCTGGCTACCAATTACGATTTTGTGTGCTATGGCATTGCTGGTCTCCAGCGCCATTGTTCTGCGCATTGATGCTTTTTCAGTTATGTATACCGTTTTTGTTGCTATTGTTTTAAGCATTGGGTGTTCTGGACTCGCTGTCGGTTTGGGAGCAACATTTGCGAGCTTCGAGTGGGAAAGTCATACACAGCTAACATCTGGACTAGGAACAATGGTGTTAATGGTTTGTACGTTAGGCTTAGTGTTTATGACTTGCATTCTTTCGGCAACTTTATTTTTCTTGCAGGCTATTCCGAGGCTTCGAGATATTTTAGGACATTCAACTGCGGGAGTTATCATGGCAACGAGTATGTTTGCTATTTTGTGGCTAAATTTTCTTGTGGCAAAGTTAGCTTGCGAGAGGGGGGTAAGATCATTAGAGAGTAGTCTTAGTCAGGCCTAGTGCGAAGGAGAGAGAGGTAATATGCGCGGAATGAGATTTGGCGCGGTAGTCATGCTGATTTTTTGGGAAGTTCTGTTTTGCAGTGTGGCTATTTCACAGGAGGTTGATAGCGTCGTTCGCCCGTCATCCTTAAGGGAAGGGAAGCGAATTTTTGCAAAGGAAGAGAAGCACTTTGCCGAAAGAGTCTTGGAGGATTTGTCTGAGAGCGAAGGAGGCAGTAATGAGCATGTATTTCTTGCAGTGCATGAACGAAATTTTGTGCTTCCCCTTTCTTATAACACTACGCCAAACGAATCTGTGTCTAGCGTTGATAATCCGGATCGCTTGGAAATAAAGTTTCAGTTTAGTGCAAAGGTTAGACTTCCGGAGGAGGCGGTAAGTCTCGTTTCGGAGCAGTTAAATCGGCACATAGGTATCTGGTTTGCGTATACCAATACATCGTTTTGGCAGGCTTACAACGGCGATGAATCCTCGCCATTTAGGGAGACAAACCATAGTCCGGAGCTATTCATAGATTCGTTGCGCAAGTTCGAGTTTTTTGGCGTGACGAACAGTTTATTGCGAGTAGGTGCAGTGCATCAGTCGAATGGAAAAGGCGGAGAGCTTTCGCGAAGTTGGAACAGGGTTTATGCAGTGGCAGAGTTAGCGAAGGACGGTTTAAAGTTCGGCATAAAACCCTGGTACCGCATTCCCGAGACGCACGACGAAGGTGGTAGCGAGCGCGATGACAATCCGGATATACATAAGTATGTTGGTTATGGGGAGATGTACTTGTCTTACAGTTACAGATGTCAGGAGTTTTCTACAATGTTTAGAAATAACCTTCGAAGCGAAAACCGTAGCGGGATTCGCGTAGAGTATAGCCCATATTCTTGCTCTAGTATGTCTCCCTATTTCGAGTACTTTTATGGCTATGGCGAAAGCCTAATCGACCACGATCAGACGATGAACCGCATTAGCCTGGGGTTTAGTTTCTAGGGAAAGTCATAACGGCTGTGTAAGCAGGGCTTTCTTAAAACCAGGAACCCCGAGGATGTCCCAAAAGTGCAGGATCGTGAGTAAATTTGGTTTACTGGATTTTGTATTTGGATAAGGGAAGAGTGTTCGCAGGAGCATGTGATGGGAGGTAGGCTCGGGGCTGACTGCCTCTGGCTCCACTGCCGCTTTTGTTGG
>JADLFC010000001.1 GCA_020845775.1 Deltaproteobacteria bacterium | reverse complement strand
GAAATCGATCAAGGCCCAATCTTAAGGGCTAATGAGTTAGTAAGTGATGAAATCGCCACTGTTGAGTCAAATCCCTGGAACCAAGAGGGCATGCATCAGTTTGACCCGTGGTGTATTGGAGACAAATGGATTAGCGCTGTAGACGGTTGGAATCGAAGGGATCCTGTGACCGATACTGGGTACGTCTTTTCTATTAAAATCTACAGCAGCCAAGACAGTCGTTGTGGCGTTAACTAGGAGCTAGGTGGGCTTGTACTGACTATGGTTCATCTGACATTTATGCTCTTTCGGATGATTGTTGGATGAACTTCTAGTCAGTACGCTTCATAAAACTGGCCGTTTCGCAGGCACTCTGATAGGGGTAAAAATGTCTTTACTAGATTGCCGCTTTCGCGATAGCGCCTGAGAATACGAGTAGAAAGAGTGCCGTGCCTCAATATGTATGTGATTACAGATAAAACATTTTCATTACAGCAAGAGACCTTTTCGAGAATAGTTTCTAATAATTGAAAAGCGGTACAGGGATTATTTAGGCCAAATATATTTAATAATTCGCCATAGCTTATTTGTGCCATTTCGCCGTCTCTAATAGTGGCATCCAATACTTCTCGTAGTCGCATCGTCTCTAAGCTGCGCACTCTATTGAAGTCGCAAAATTTGCCGAGTATTATGTGTCTTAAGGTGGTTATCCAAAATTCCGCTATAGCTAAATCTATAAACGGCGCTTCCTGCACATCGAAAAGGCGAATTTCAATGCAATTTCGGTCAAACCTAGCTATTGCCCCTCGCGAGTTTAGCCACTCGTTTTTTAGTAAGCCCGAAGCGTCTATTTCCCCAATGTCAGCATACATCGGCTGAAGAATTTTGTCGCCGTACTCCTGCTTAGTAGATATGCGTTCCGGTATCGCAAGGCCCATAATCGATGGAATCTTTTTTTGATTTTTTAGGTAGTGTTGCAAGCGGTTACTGTGAATCCCACTTACTTGGCCATCTATAATGGGAGAACTAGACGAAAGAGCCGGAATGAGGGGCAATATGCAGCGAATGGCAGAGTGCAATTGTTCAAATTCGCTCTCATTGCCAAAGGGTAAATTCACGTGCATGCTCTGGAGATTTGCCCACCCATGGCGTTTGCATCCAAAGAGTCTATCGTAGGTGCGATAAATCTCTCCACCGTCGTGTGGCCACAACTTAGTTTCTCTTTCCGGATTCATCCAAGGGTGAACTCCAGACGGCAACAAGATTGCGCCAAATTTGTCGAGGTATGAATCGATAGTATTAATTTCATCACTAAACGCAGAGCAGAGATCCAAGACATTTTTAGATGGCAGGGGATTTTTAAGTTCGACTACGTGCAAAGCTAGCTCGTTTGACCAATCAATTATTCCTCTCTCTACGGTGTCGAGGAATGAGCCAGATGCTGCCATAAATAGTTTGTCGGCAATTGGCATAACATCTAATGATAGCTTGTCTGCTATCATGTACTCTAACTCAATGCCGAAAACTTCAAGAAGTTTGTAAGCTCCCATCGGGTGTCGATAAACTACCTCATTTCCAGGCGTTTGTAGAAGGTTTCCATGATGCGGCGATATAGGTAGTCCTGGGCAATCTTGTCTTCATACCCTTTTTCGATACTTGGATTGTCATTTACTTCAATAATATAAAATTTCCCATTTTTTTCTTTAATATCTATGCCATATAAACTGTTTCCTATGCATCGCGAGGCTTCTATGGCAAGTTTTATAGCCTCCTTAGGTGCGTCTCCAATGGAGGATACATCGACATCGCCAGAATCCATTTTTGTTTTAGACTGGTTAATTATTTGCCAGTGGTCTCTTGCCATGTAGTATTTACATGCATAAATGGGTTCGCCATCTATTATGCCAATGCGCCAGTCAAAAGTTGTGGGCATGAACTCTTGGCAAATAATTAGGTCAGTATGCTTGAAATATTCCTTGCAAATATCTTGTAGTTCATCCTTGTCTTCGGCTTTTTTTACTCCCAGAGAAAATGCGCTGTCTGGCTTTTTTACTACTATGGGGAAGGGTAGTTTCAACGAAGATAGATCGGTTCCCTTGGCAATGATTTGAGTTGCTGGAATTGGAATGCAGCGCTTTTGCAGTGAATAGTTTAGATAAATCTTATTGCAGCATCTCAGAATAGAAGTGGTATCGTCGATGCATATTAAGCCATCTTCTTCCGAAAGGCGTGCGAACTGAAACGTGTGATCGGTAACACTTGTAGTTTCTCGAATAAAAAGTGCATCGAATTGTGGCAATAGTGGCAAATCTTTTGGGGTAATGATTTCTGCTGCTATGCGACAATCTTGTGCAGCAGAAATAAATTTCTTTATTGCACCGCGATCCGACGGAGGATGTTTTTCTTCTGGGTTCAGCAAAATTGCTAAATCATAGCGCGTAAGTTTTCGACGTTTGGAAATGGAATTGCTCTTGGCAAAGTAATTGCGCATTGCAGAATATAAGAATTCTTTGTGATTCTCTGGAACGTCCTTTAGCGAAAGGACTTTAACGCGCTGAATGCTCCAAAAACCACCCTTTTTGATAAAGAAGGCCCGCATTAAAGGGGCTTTAAATTGCGAAAAAATTTGTCTGCTAAGTTGGTTGTACTTCTGAGCGAGGTTCTGCCCAAAATAGATGCTAAGCTCAAATGTGTTACTGCTTATGGACGAGAAGAGTTTTTCTAGTTGCAGTTCAAAGTTTTCAGCTATAAAGCGGGTGACGGACTGGAGTTGCAGATCCATCATCGTTAGCACGTTAGGTAAAGGGCGATGCCCTCTTGCCTCAGCGATTAAGGATACATAGTAACCTTTTTTGCAATACGACAAGTCGCGACAAAGATTAAATACGCGAACCGAATGCCGCAAGTGGTTTGCGTTAACGAGATATTCATCGGCTTCGAGAATGTCCACTTGGGCGTCATCGAAATCGATATCTGATTTTTTGTTGACTATTATGACGGTCTTCATCTGCCTAGGTACAGAGTCTCATGATTAGGAAAAAACAAGAAAGGACAAGCATAAAAATTTCATTCACCACCTATGGGCCAGCGCCATTTTAGGGGGCCTCAATAAAATCGATATTAATGTTTGAAAGACATATATAAGTCTTTTTAATATCGTATAAAGGCCACCATTCATAAAGAAAAATATTAATGGGTTTCCACATCGAAACCCAGCCAGTCAGGAAAAGACCCTCCTTAAAGAAGAGAGGCCAAAATGACTTTGTATTTTCCGGTATTAATAGAGCAAAAGAAACGGCAATTGTTAGGAATGCGGCCCCAATGATAAGGGATTTTACGCCTACGCGCAGTTCGGCCCTGATTTTCTTAGCCATTTGCTCGCTTTCGTATAGAAAAAATTCGTGAATAGCTTTAATAGCATCTTCCTTTTGCACAGCAGTGTGCATTTCCTTGTTTACGTGGATGAGTAGTTTTTCGACTTTTTCAGGAGAAATGTCCTGGACAGACGATACTATATAGCTTACCGCATCGTCGTCCAAATCCTTTTCGCGAAAAGGTGCTGGATCCCTTTCGTCGAAAAGCTGCTTAAGCTCATTTACTTTAATTTCAACGACTTTTTGGTTTCTGCTGCTTCGCCTAGTTTCTTGACCAAAGTACATGCCGTTAAAGATACCCTCAAGAAAATGGTGACCCCTACGGGAATCGAACCCGTGCTTGCGGCGTGAGAGGCCGCTGTCCTAACCGCTAGACGAAGGGGCCAAGCTATGCGATAAAAAGCATGGTTTAGCTCTTAAATAATTTAGGTGCTAAAGACGTATACTTATAATACGTTATTATTAAGAATAAAAGGCTTTCTTTTGGATGAAATAAAAAAATCTATTGGCTCCGCAGTGCGGTGGGAGGAGAACTGTTTTTTGATAGCTCCATTTACACAAAGTAAGCAAAATACTATATTCCCCGGTTTAAGTATCAGCGCCTCTCAGCGCGCCTAGTTTGTTCGCCCATGGTGTAATGGTAGCACGCCAGATTCTGACTCTGGAAATTGAGGTTCGAGTCCTTGTGGGCGAGCCATTTATAGCATTTAGAAAAAGGATTTTTGTAAATGGTATAAACAGCAAGTGCGTAAGCACTTGCCAATAAACAACAACTGCCGTTTCTAAAAAGTAAAATACTTACCTACTTTTTGAAAACGGTTTAGCTAAGAAGCCTGTCGATATATTCTGGGACGTGCGCCATAAAAGTCTCGATTCCGCGCCTTATCCTTTCAATGATCCCAAAAAGATACAAGCCATCCACAAGGCAAATAAATGCAGTAATCGCAATAAAAATAAACATCGTTGGCGTACTCTTGTCTTCTCTTTCTAGCCTACGAAGGTCATCGGGGTGAACAATTCGAATGTTATTCGAGTGGTCGTCGGTGACGGCAAGCCGCTCGTTAATCGTTTTAAGACTAGGCGCATCTTTTTCATCAATGTAGGATTTCGTCATTTTGCTTGTGGTTTGTGCTATATAGCCAAGTAATTCTAATTATAGCCTAAAATTAGAGCTTTGTAATGATGTCTAGATCGATTATAGTATGAAAAAAAATGTTCAGGCTTTGTAGTTGTTAGCCCCTAATTAAGCGCGGAGGTTTGCTTTGGGTCCCTATGAACTCAACTCTACAATCACTTACAAGCGAGTAATTAACGCTGGCCTTTGGACAATCCGGCTTAAGCCGGACGATTTGTCGCTTATCAATTTCTTGCCGGGCCAGTATGCAGAACTTGGCCTTTTCTTGCCGGTGGAGCAGTGCTCTACAAGCAGTGATAAACCTGCTGAGGTTAAGTCGAGTGGTTTCGTGCGTCGGCAGTATTCTATAGTTTCCAGCCCGCGAGATAAGGAGGGCATAGAGTTTTATTTGGTATTAGTTCCGGAAGGGCGACTAACTCCAAGGCTTTATGAGCTGGCTGAAGGGGATAGATTGTGGATAGGGCCCAAGATGAAGGGTAAGTTTACGATGGAAGAAATTCCAGCTCGAAAACATCTAGTGATGATTTCGACTGGAACCGGGATAGCTCCCTTTATCTCAATGTTGCGACACTACAGGGGGCAAAATCGCTGGGAGAAACTTGTCTTAATTCATGCGGCGCGCGTTTCTGGTGATTTAGGGTATCGCGAAGAGCTAACGTCAGTGAGCCGCGAAGATAAGAGCGTCGTCTATATTCCTACGGTTACGCGCGAACCACAAGGTTCTACCTGGGCAGGGCATCGCGGACGAGTTCAAACGCTCCTAGAAGACAGCGTTTACGAGAAATTGGTAGGGGACTCTTTAAGTGCTGACAAGTGTCAGGTGTTTATGTGTGGCAATCCAGACATGATAGAGGTGGTAAGCTCGAGTCTGGAAAGCAAAGGCTTCTCAAAGCATTCCCGAAAGATGCCTGGCAACATTCACTTTGAGCGATATTGGTAATCAATGCCAAAATAAGCTAGGAGAGAAATCAGCTAAAAAAATCACTCGAGAACCACGTTGTGGAGTAGGAGTTTAAGGTCATTCTTATCTTTCGACGCTAGGTGGTCGTAGATTTCTTGTCCGTAGATCCAAAAATAGCTAAATTCCGCAGTTTCGCCGGCTGTCATTCTTGTTTTTTCGGGAGTTATGCGCGTGCGAAAGAGCAGGTTGCCACTTGCGTCCTGGACGATTAAAATAGCATCCCACTTTCCAATAGTTGTCTTCTGCAAATTTTTAATCTGAATGGTTAATATAACTTTTGACGGATTCCCAGACTCTTTTCTCGAGATATGCTTAACATCAAAACCTACAATTCTTAAATGTTCGACCGGTTGCAGAGGCTTATCGCTTGGCATGGGTGCGCTTAAATTGCTCGCTAGCGACGCATCCCTCATCCAGCCCGTAATGCTAACCTTAACCCAGCCATCCTTTTCTTCGAGAATTTCTACAGGGGTTCGCTGGTTAGCAATGGCCAATTCTTCTCCATTCGGGCTACTTAATACCCGCTGCCCAGGCGTTTGAACGTAGTAGTGAACTTTTGTGTCTTCGGCAAATGCTAAACTGCATGTAAAAACGACGACAGTGAATATACCGACTGTGTAATATTTGAGGTTCATTGTTAAAGTAATCCCGTTGCTAATAATATCCAGCGCTGCTCATGTAGACTATCAGGGGAAAAACGACTCCAGGTGCGCGCCTTGAAAATAAAGTGAATATTACCATCTAATGCCACGACATCGGAAGGAGGATTTTGATCCCTGGCGCCTCTCTTAGCAGCTTTAAGCAATGAGTCGTTAAACGCTCGACTTCCAGAGGAATCTGTCAGCGTAACTGATATTAGTTCGCCAGTCGGGGAAAGCATCGCGTCAACAGTTGCAAAAGAACTAATATTTCGCAGATCTCTAGGTGCGAGATTTCTTTCGCTCGTCTGTTTAAGTGCAGCAAACACTTGCGTTGCAACGCGCCGCACAAAAACGGCGTGGCGATGAGCTTTGGTGTTTAAAAAGGTGATATCCCCGTCGGGAATGTTTGGCAAAAAATCTGGCTGACCACCGTCACCGCTAAGGTAATTAGCTGAGTTTCCATGAGAAAAAGGTTGATATCTAGCCATTAGCTGCGCATTGCTCTTAAGCGTTGTCGTTTTGGTTGCAGTTTTATCATTCTTAGTCGGTCTTAAATGGCCTTTATCGGATAAGCTGGCGAGAACAGACGTATCCTCGAGCTTTAGGCTCGGTTGCTTATTTTTTTTTGCAATTCTATCTGCACCTTCTGTTCCCTTGCTAACAGCTTTGCTTATCTTAGAAGCCTTTGTTGACGGGATAGCTGGCGAGGGATTAGTAACTTTTGATGGCATCCCGCGCTTTATTTGCTCTCGCTTCGTAAAACGATTCTCATCGCTAAGAAATTTAGCTGTAGTACTCACTTGCGAGTCGTCCTCCTTGGGGAGCGAAACTATTTGCTGTGGGTCGTTTGCATCAATTCGTTCCGACTTAAGCTTAATTAATGAGATAATAGGGGATTTTGCACTTCCTATGTCTTTTTGTACAGGCACGACGTATAATATCCAGCCGTGAAGCATTACTGACATAAATAATGCTGTAGCGAAGGCTGTGTTAGAGTGTGCTTGGCTGTCCATTCGATGGTCTATATAGTGGCGCATAACTGTAATAAACAACTAATACCGTTTGCAAAAAGTAAAATATTTCACTTACTTTTTGCAAACGGTATCGAATAGTAGCTTATGGAGGGGAATTAAAGTGTTTGGTCTTGGCACCTCGGAGTTATTGATAATATTAGTGATAATAGTAATCGTTTTTGGCGTCGGGAAACTGCCAGAATTGGGTGGAGCTTTAGGAGAGGGCATAAAGAATTTTAAGAAGAGTTACAAGGATGCAAAGATGCTGGACGTAACGCCAAAGGAGACCAAGGAGGAGGAATCTAAATCCAGCTAAATAATATCAATATTAAAAAAAGCCTTTTGTTATAGGCCTTTAGGCTAGATAGCGAATGTCCTAATAAAGATTCTTGCTAGGCTTTCAAGCTAAGCCGCTTATTCGCCGATTAAGTTAAGTAGCACTCTGTTTTTAGGGCTATTTATGGGATCAAAGGCGGATACTGGCACTGCTTCTTTACGGCTATCGCGTTTTTATGCTGACTCGCTTCAGGCCGTAAAATGTTTTGAAGGGCTACTTCAAAGACTCGTTGCGAATAGTGCAAAAGAGGTAGTTTTTGCACACAGCACCGAAGCACTTGAGATTCAATTTTACAAGTCCGTTTGTTTTAGAACCAATAGGGATTCTTCTCCAATCGATGTTTTTAAAGTTAGTACTGAATTTTTTCCCTTGCTGAGAGATGTGGTGCTAGCTCGCGCCGTTTATTGGCCGGATCCTGGAGACGTACTTTGGTGCACGAACCAAAACAGGTCTAAGCGATTAGCTATTGACAACAAGCAGTATGGAAAATTGCTTATCGATATTGCAATTGATAGCCAGGCGCAAGATGGCGAAGAAGTTGATGTGCTAAAGCTTAGAGTACTCGAGCACCCGCACGGAATGTCTCTTACGCTGGACGGAGTTAGCGAGCGGAATAAGGAGTTTTTTGAGCAAGGCCTAAGTCAAGCAACCGGTATTGTCTTAGTCAGTGATGGTGAACGATCTGCTGCTGTGAGTGCAGGCGCAAGAACTTTGGCGTGCAGGCCTGATGCTTTATTGTTTCACAATGTTCATTCTTTTACCAAGGCAGTAGATGCTTTAGAAAAGGCGACTAGGAACTTAGTCGTAGTTAGCCTGGCCTCGCAAGATCCTGTCGAGATGATTTTTAACTTCGCTGGTTTACTGGGCGATTCGCGTGATCTGAAGCAGCAGTATTTTTCGGCTCTTAGGCTGGCCTACGTGCATAAGCGCGTTCGCCGGGTCTGTCATGCCTGCGCCCGCTCGTCTGCGGCAGATCCAAAACTATTAGAGCGACTTCCTATGGCAATTAGGCCTGCTAAAAACAGGACGTATCTCTTTGGACGAGGTTGCAGCGAGTGTGGGGAACTAGCGTATAAGGGCACCATTGGCCTCGATAGCCTTGTATATGTAGACGAACAGATGCGCCAAAAGATGCGTGAAGACAAGTCCATTACAGATATTACGCAAATTGCCTATCGCAAGGGCGCCAGGAGCCTAATGGAAGATGGCCTGGATAAGGTATATCATGGGCATACGAGTTTTGAAGAACTATTTGGGGTCGTCGCCGATATTAGCCGCGCATTTGTAGCCTCTATAGCGAGCAGTAAATCGGATAGCGATGAGACCCCTATAGATAGAGAAATTAATGCGGCCCTAAGCTCAGTGGGAGATGAGTTTTTTGTCGATTCTGCTGCTTCGACAAAGGGTTCGCGGCGCGTTCTCCTCGTCGAGGACGATCGCGATCAGATGGAAATTCTAAAAATAGTTTTTCAAAAAGAACAGTATGAAATTCTACAGGCCACTAACGGCAAAGAGGCCCTCGAGATACTGGATTTTAAGCCCGTAGACATCGTCGTATGCGATCTCATGATGCCAATCATGAATGGCGAACAGTTTGTAAAAGAGCTGCGCGCTTCAGAAAAACTAAAACGCCTTCCAGTTCTGATATTAACCGCAGTGGGTGGTTCCGATGCGGAATGCAATTTGCTTGAAGTTGGTGCCGACGATTATTGCTCAAAAACCGTCAATCGCAAGGTGCTGCTAAAACGAGTCCAAAAACTACTAAGCAAGTGAGGCCTTGTGCTCGATCGGCGTCAATTATTTACTTGCTAAAGCGAAATTTGCAGATGCTCTTAACGTCGCAATGAAGGCACTTCACTTCTGATGGCAAGGGTTCGGCAGGAACTCCGTCGATAATTGCTCTCATCTCGGCAATTACCGAATCTAGCCACCTTCGGCGCTCGTCGTTGCTTTCGATGCGAACCGTCCTCGCCTTGGGGCCCATAATCAATAATCCATAAGGTGGCTCAATCCCATCGACGTCTCCTATGAGGCGCATGTGAAGTAGTAGCCTAAGGACATGTCTGTCTCGCACCTTGTTCGTACTGGTGTATCGATCTACAGGGATAATGTGCTTATCTATTTTATAAACAGCATCGGGTTTGCTCGATAATCCATTTTCTTCAGACAAATATTGTCGTTCCGGAATAAGCGAGCTGTCTTTTACTGCTAAGGCTCTAGCGTTTTCATCAATTCCCGCCTCTTTTTTTGAGACTTTGCTTTTGCGATCGAATAGATCCCATACAAAAATTATTACTCCAAGAATAATAATGATAATATATATTCTATCCCAATGATGACCATTCGATTCGCTCCATAAGTTACTAGCCTTGTATATTATACTGTCCTCTTGCAGCTCATTGTGCCGATCTAGTAAAAAAACGACGAAGACAAATATGACTAAAAGACCATAGGCAATGCCGGCATACCGCTTTAGCTGTGTGGATAAATCCTGAACCTTAACCCAATTACTGCGCTGTTTCTGTGTGGTGGCACTGCGCTCAGTCCGCCTAAACAACTTTTTATCGACGTACTTTAGTCGCCAGCTTTCGGGGCAGACAGCATAGTCGCCAACCTCGGCATCAGATATCAATACAAGCGACCTTTCCTCCGTCATTGATACATAATACCGCAGTGATTAGTAGCGAATTGCTGAGTTGCAGGCGTTGGCGAGCTGCATCCATTTATAATTATTAGCCATCCTAACAAAACGGACTGTAAAAAAAAACATGTGAGTAACCGAAAACCCATTTTGTAGACGCTTAGTCATTAGCTACTAATATGCCAGCTAAAGCTCCAATAGTTATATTTCACAAGGATCACCCATTGGACCCCTTGGGCGCAAATGCTGGAGCAGAGACTGCAACAGTAATGCTCGCTACAGCCCTTGCTAGGCGAGGCAATAAGGTATTTGTGGCGGCAAATCTCTCAAACGTCAATGGAGCAACTTCTATAAGCGCAAGAGGCGTAACTTTTATAGATTTCTCGGAAAACTTCGATACAACTCGCGTTTTTGAGACTCTTGAACGTGGTCCGAATGCCCTGCCGAATTTTAACTTAATAGTAGCCTGTCGAGGGCAAGCTTTGCTAGAGAGCCGCTATAAATCCCAAGTGCTATCGCGGCTGTTTATCACCCACGAACCATCGGCAACGGCTTTTGGCGTGCAAGCCGCAGTGATAGGAAACGTTGCCGATAGGGTAATCTGCGTTTCAGAAGCACAAAAAGCAGGCATGGTCGATGCCGGGTGTAGAGCCGACAACATTGTAGTGGTGCAAAATGGCGTAGACCTCGAGACATTTTTACCAGGCGATGCCGATACCAGAAATTATCAACGATTAGTGTTTGTCGGAGCCTTAGTGATAGATAAGGGCGTTCATTTGCTCCTTGAAGCCTTTATCCAACTTAAACGATTCTTCCCACAACTGACACTGGATATCTATGGCTCAGCTGCTCTTTGGGGGAGAGGTGATTACTTTAATGTGAGCGATGTTGAAAAGGCCGTTTCTGGCCTCACATTTCATGGCGCAGTGCAACAAGCAGTCATCGCAAAGGCTTTTAGTGAGGCTGGCTTATTGGTGTCCCCATCCATATACTTTGAATCCTTCGGACTAGCAGTCGCTGAAGCTCAAAGTACAGGTCTTCCGGCTTTAACCGCCAAAAACGGTGGCATGGGCGAAATAGTCTTGGATGGCGTTACCGGAAAACTGTTAGAGGAGATATCGGTAGATAGTCTAGTTCGAGAAATTCGCCAGCTCATTGCAAATCCAGAAGTTTTGCGAAAAATGAGCCTAGCAAGCCTGGAACTAATGAGGCCAAAATATAGTTGGGATAAAACCGCTCTAGAAATAGAGTGCGTAATTAGAGAATGCGAGGAAGACAATCGTGCGGCAAGCTCCGCTTCTAAGTGCATCAGTGCAGGACAAAGAGCGCCACAAGTCGAACTGCTTGAACCAAAAATTGGGATACTAAGCACTTTTAATCAGCGTTGCGGCTTAGCTACGTATGCGTCTCACTTGCTAAGTCACTTTGGTGACGTAAGCTATGCGGTTCTTGCGGAAGAAACTAGCGATAATAGTCTCACTAAACCCGACGAACCCTTTGTTAAGCGTTGCTGGAAGCGAAACGCATCGGACTTTGTCGAGTTAGAGCAAGTAATCAAAGCAGAAAAAATAAACATACTCTACCTAAACTGTCACTATAGGTTTTTTAAACAACCGGAATTCGCAAAGTTCCTGTTGAAGCTCAAATCCTATGGCGTTAAGACCATTTCGCACATCCACAATCCCTTTACAATTGACGACGGACTCGCCGCGCTAGTTGCTGTTTCGTCAAAAGTAATAGTTCATACTGCAGAAAATAGGCTCGAAGTGATTGCAAACGGGGCTGAGCCGGCCAATGTGGTGGTTATAGAACACGGTGTGAAAGCTGTTGCTTCGGATGTCTCAAAAGAAGCGAGACATAAGGTGCGCATTCGTCGCAATGTCCCGCTTAGTGAAAACACAGTCGTGTGCTTTGGATTCATCCAGGCACACAAGGGAATTGATGAGGTGATTAAGGCCATAGCTGATTTAAAAAGGCGTTTGCCGAATATCCACCTTTATATTATTGGTGAGCCACATAAGGAGGATCCTAACGGCCATGCTTATAGCAGCTACCTAAGAGAGCTAGTAAGCAGCAATGGATTAAGTGGACAAGTCACTTTTCTAGGAGAATTTGTAGATGAATCAGTAGTTACTGATTACCTCAGTATAGCCGATGCGGTAGTTATGAATTATCGCTCGAACTATTTCGAGGCCTCCGGCGCAATAGCGTTGGCGCTCGGGTGCGGGGCAGCAATAGTTACGTCGACAGCCCCGGCCTTTGCTCGAATGCAAGATGCGGTGTTCCACGTTACGGCTGGCTATCCGCTAACTACTGCAATTGAGGCCGTGGTGTCGAACGAAGTGTTAAACAACGAACTGCGCCAGAACGCCGTCAAATGGGCTAGGCAATATTGTTGGGAGAATGTAGCGGGCGCGGTGTTGCAATTATGCCGAGAGGTAGCAGCCGATAACGGCAAATGGGTGGATGAAAGCAAACGAGACAATCAGCACCGAAAGGATCAATCTTTTACTCAGCGGGGAAGAGCTATGAAAATCCTAATGCAAAATCGCAGTAACGCACTAACGCATCCTGGAGGCGATACCGTGTTGATGGAACGAGTTCGCCAAGAGCTAATCAAACGGGGACTAGTGGTCGATGTTGACTTGGATGGCAGAAAAGACCCCAAGGAGTATGACTTGGTTCACCTTTATAATTTTGCAACTCCACAGGTCACAGAGAGTTATGCGAAAAAAGCCAGCGAAAACGGCGTGCCGTTTATAGTGAGTGCTCTATATGAGGACCTGCCGCGGTTTTATAACCAAATGCTTGCCCATTATGAGGTCTTGAGGGGATACATTCAAGTTGGTCAAAAAAGAGATAAGTGGGAATCCCTGTTTGAGTTGGCGCAGAGGAGTAAACCCAGCGGCAGTTACAACAATGCCTGGGTTGCCGAGAATGCTGAGGCTCTAATAGTATCAGGTGAGCACGAAAAGGCGGTTATCGAGCGAGATTATCCACGACATGCTGACATCGCCGTGTGTAAATGGGGTTGCGATTTAGAGGGGGAGGGAGATGCTGGAAATATGTTTTTCCGTGAGACCGGCATCAAGGACTTTGTGTTGTGCGTTGGAAGGCTAGAAACCAGGAAAAATCAGCTTAGTATTTTAAGGGCGTTGGAAGACAGCGACTTGACGCTGGTATTTGCGACTGGAGGTTTTACCTATCAGCCAGATTACGAGGAAGCTTGTCGTAGATTTAGGCGACTGGGGCGGACAGTATTCCTTGAGCGAGTGACGCCACAGATGCTGGCGAGTGCATATAGCGGAGCAAGAGTTCACGCGCTCGCAAGTTGGTATGAACTCCCCGGCATTGCCTCTATGGAGGCTGCGCGTCTTGGAACTAATATCGTGGTAACTGATTTCGGAACGGCCAGAGACTATTTCGGCGAGAGTGCTTATTACTGCAAGCCCGACGACATTGACGGCATCGCGAACGCCATAGTTGCAGCTTACTACGCACCGATGCGTAGAGGCCTTAGAGAATCGGTGGCAAATTGCACGTGGAGCAATACGGCAGAAGCAATTCAAGCCCTTTATGATAGAGTGCTATCTTGTGCTCGAGCTGGTAGTCGAAGTAGCTATCAGCTATCATCCTGGAGCAATAGTGATCCAGTGCATACTATCCAGAGGTCGCTTGAGGAGGTTCAAAGGACAGCAGAAACTGCTCAAAGCGCCGTGTCTAAGATTGCTACGGCGATTGTCGAGCGGCCGAATTTATCTCAGGCCGCCTCGCTATGCGAGCAGGCGGATAACTTGTTAAGGGGCAAAGATGTTATCGGGGCACGTGAGAGATATGACCGCGCCATAGCGATAGACTCTCAGTGTGGGCGAGCTTATAGGGGAAAAGGGATTGCGGCGCTGGAGGAAAATAATCTCGAACTTGCACGGAGAGCCTTTGAGATAGCAATCGACCTAGATGCTAATGATGCCAGAGCCTACGCGGGTTTAGGTTTATGCGAACTATATGACGGGAAGCCGCGCGAGGCGTTTTTAAAGTGCAAAGCGGCGAGCGAAAGGGCCCCAGATGATGTAAACATACTGCTCCAGGTCGTAAATATCGCCTATCCACTTAATGAATTGGTAGAGCTTGAGAGGATAGTAGCGCGATGTCTGGAGCATAATCCCGACAATTTAGAAATTCGCTACTGCCTGGCCGGATGTTATTTTAAGCAAGGAAAGTACGCGGCTGCGAGCAAGACCGTCGATTGCATACTGCTAAGAGACCCCGGCCACGAAAACGCATTAGAGCTAAAAACATTAATTGAGACTAATGGTATCGCAAAGGGAACGGCGGAGGATAATATCGTGTTGAGACATTCGGATGAAATCGAGTGTCTATTGCGGGAGGTCGAGGAGTTAAAGGGAAGCAGAGAGTTGCAAAGAGCAATTGCCGGAGCAGAGAGAATAGTAATATCTGGTGAAGCATCGTCTTCTCAGCGGGCACTGGCGCGAGTGTTAAAAGCTGAGTGTCTCGCACACGCGGGCCAGCTTGATTTGGCTGAGCGCGAGTTTGCGTTGGTTATGGACGATAAGATTTATGCCTCTCGTGCTTTGACCGGGCGAGGGGTCATATCAGCCGAAAAGGGTTTATGGGAAGATGCCAAAAGGAATTTTCAAACTGCTGTGGAGAAGCACTCTCGCAATGATGCTAGCTTGGCGGGACTCGGGCTATGCTTCGTGCGGGAAGGCAATTTGGAACAAGGGTGGAATTATTTTCGAGAAGCACTAAACGTAAATCCCGAAAACATGAGAGCTATTCTCGGAGTTGTTGAAGTTGGGTACAAACTTAATAGGGTAGGGGAAATTGAGGCTGCTCTTGCCGCTTATCTAGATATTCACCCGGCAAATGTGTCTATTTTATATGCTAGTGCAGGTGCTCTATATTTTCAGGGACAGAGGGAAAAGGCACTTGCACAGCTAAGTAAAATTCTCATTTTTGAGCCACAACACGCTCTGGCTAGAGAATTAATTGACAGGATCGCGGCTGGCTCGGTAGATGGAGCGCGGCTTGGAATATAGTTCATTATGTCGCCATGCTTGGAAAAATAAAATTTCCATTGTCGATAGTCTTGCTAAACCAGCTATGGTTTCAGGAAGAATTGCGCGCTCAGGGGCATAGAGTTATCTCTGCAGCGTCGCGTTCAAAAGGGGCGGACATTTGCATAGCGCGACCTGGCACGCACATCGAAGAGATTCTCGCGCAGATGCCCGCGGGTTTTTATCCAGACTGTTTAATATATTACGACGATAGCGGTCCGATAACTGTTCTAGGCTTAGAGAAATGCGATATACCAAAGGTTTTTTTTTCGGTCGATGCGCATCATCATAGTGCTTGGCACTCGCACTTTGCATGTGCCTTTGATGAGACGTTAGTGGCCCAGAAGGACTACATACCAGAGTTTAAAAAGTTCAATAACTCCGTGACGTGGTTCCCGCTGTGGGCTCCAGTTTCTATCGAGCCTAAGAGCGAAAAGACATGCGAGGTGTCATTTCGTGGTAACTTGTGTTCGCGAGCTCATCCCAAAAGGGTGCAGTTTTTTAAAAAACTGCGGGAGTTGGTCGATGTAGAGATCGATGCCAGTGAGGGGCGCTATCGCGATATCTATCCAGCCTCGCGAATTGTAGTAAACCAGGCGGTAAAGCGGGATGTCAATTTTAGAGTGTTTGAGGGCATGATGTGCGGTGCCTTTATGCTAACTACAAATACGGAAAACGGCTTAGGCGAGTTGTTTGAGATTGGCAAGGAGTTAGTTGTCTATGAGGATGGCGATGCAGAAGATGCGGCGAATAAAATCCGCTACTACCTCGAGAACGAAGTCGAGCGAGAGAAAATCGCCGCGGCGGGGCGAAAAACAATAATCGAGCGGCACACGGCCAAAAAGCGAGGACGAGATCTGGAGCGCATACTTCTTTCTCTTGAAAAGAAACAAAACTCGTGTAGGCACTATTGTGCCGCAATCGCGTACTTGACGTCTGCAAAAATGGCGCGTGGAAGAAGCCCACGAGTGTACGAGTTATTCGTCAAAGCAGCGGCCGAAGGACTGTCAAAAAGTGCAGAAGTAAACGAAGTTGTAAACGACGGATTTATAAATGCCGTGCATTTGACAAACTATCTTCTGCGCGAACTAGGGCTAAATCTTGAAGCACTGAACTTCGTTTGTGAAATCTATCAATACTCATGTCACGACACGTCGCTAGCCGTTAGTCTAGTAGCCAGTCTATTAGAACATGGTCTCATAGAACAAGCGTTCGCGCTGGCGAGAGAAATTTCCCATGAACCTGAAAAGCTCTTAGCAGAAGCTCCGAAAATGACGGACAGCATTCACCATCGCTTAGCAGATGTCTTGCTAAATAGCAGCACAAATAGCAGACAAAACTAATCTTTTGCTAAGCCATTACCTCTCTTGTCGCGATTGCTGACAACTCGTTTGCTATTACCAAGAGCGACGCGAGTGAGTTCGTAGATATGCGAAATTCCGCGATCGTTTTTTTGTAATGAGTAACGAGCTTGCTCCTATTGGCTAGATAGCTCGATATGGCCTCGCCGCTTGCACAACCGGTTTGCCTAATTACGTCTTTAACCAGCAGGCATACGTTGCTTCTAAGCTGCGTAGTTACACTGCGAATGGCCAAGGCATCCCACTTGTCCGCAGAATCGAGTTTTGAAGCCGCCTCAAGAAGAAAGGGAATTTGGAATTCCGCTACCAAACTGCCATATAGCGCTGCCACGGAAAGCGGAGGGAGCGCGGTTGAAGACGCAATTTTTATAGCGTCCAAATAGGCAACAGCGTAGTAAAGACAGGTAGTCATGCTCGCCAGTTTTTGGGGGAATCCGCTGCTCAAAAATTGAGCCACAGTTTCGTCGTAACGCAACTTATCGCCCGCGCTAAGTATTCCGCTAGTGCTCTCCATAAGTAGTTGAAAAGCTTCGGCGTAGCTTGCGGCACACTCAGTGCAGGAAAGGCCGTTCGTCAGGCCATTTTGCAAAAACCATCTCGTCATGCCCTCAACCGCTAACGTAAGTGCCACAGATGCCTTGCTTTGAGCTCTTACATCGCCGTGCGATTTTTTGAGATCGTCGAGTTCGTCTAAAAAGCCAGACTGCTCAATCACTTCAGTGGCGAGCAAGTAGGCGCAAATGATATCGGCGACCGAAGATGCGAATTCCTGAGTTAGGCGAAGCACAAACGTAATGCCCATCCTCTCTACCAGCACGTTTGATACTTGCCGGGCAATGATCTCCCGACAAAGCGGATGCTTGGAAACATCAGCTGGAAAGCGTCTGTTTATTTCGGCCGGAAAATATGCAGCCAAGTGTTTCTGTAGGAAGTCATTATCCGGAAGATTTGATGCGAGTATTGAGTCGTAAAGCGCCATCTTTACATAAGCCATCAAAATAGCAAGTTCCGGGCGGGTTAAGCCTTTCTTAGACTGGGCGCGTTTTTCAAGCTCCTCGTAATCTGGTAAATATTCGGTTTCTCGTTTGAGCGGTCCGTTATTTTCCAGATAGTCGATTAGATCCTTGTATTGCTCAAGGTGCTTTCGGCTTCGCGGTACTTCGAGGCTTAAGATCTCGCTCTGTAGGCGATTGCGGTTTACTACCTTCTCGCAAACCTCCTCCGAAAGAGAGGTAAGCAAAGCGTTTCGATCCTCAAAGGAAAGTTCTCCGCGCTTGAGGGGAAGTTGTAGGAGAATTTTAAGATTTACTTCCAAGTCGGAACAATTAACGCCACCAGAATTATCTACCGCATCGGTATTTAGGTGTCCGCCGAGTTTTGAATACTCGATTCTAGCAAGCTGCGTAAAACCTAAATTCCCGCCTTCTCCTATTACTTTCGCGCGCAAGTCGCTTGCGCTAACGCGACAGTCGTCATTGGTGCGATCTCCAACCTTGGCGTTATCCTCAAATGATGCCTTTACGTAGGTTCCAATGCCTCCGTTCCACAATAGGTCTACGGGAGCCTTCAAGATAGCTTGAACCAGCTCGTGACCTGGTAAGGCCTCTGCGCTAACGCCGAGGGCAACTTGCGCCTTTTTGCTCAGGCGAATCTCCTTGTCGTTGCGATCGAAGACTCCGCCGCCCTTGCTAATCAAACTCTGGTCGTAATCCTGCCAGCTAGACTTGGGCAACTTAAAAAGGCGCATCCGTTCGTCAAACGATGCTTCGGAATCTGGATTGGGATCGATAAAAATATGCCGGTGATCAAATGCTGCAAGCAGCTTCGCGTTTTTGCTCAAGATGAGTCCGTTGCCGAAAACATCTCCTGACATATCGCCAATTCCAACAACCGTGAAGGTATTCGAATTGTAGTCTAGATTGATTTCGCGGAAATGATGCTTTACCGCCTCCCAAGCTCCGCGTGCCGTTATGCCAAGCTTCTTGTGATCGTAGCCATAACTGCCACCTGAAGCAAAAGCATCGCTCAACCAGAAGTTGAAATCTTTAGTCGCGATTTCGTTAGCCAAGTCGCTAAAAGTAGCCGTTCCCTTGTCGGCTGCGACGACGAGGTAAGGATCGTCCTGATCGTAAACAACTAGCGACGCAGGATGCTGAACTCTGCCATCTGAAATGTTATCTGTAATTTGCAAGAGGCACTGAACAAATCTCCGATAGCAGTTCTTAACAGCTTCAAAAGTAGTGGGCTGATTTTTAACGATGAAACCGCCTTTTGCCCCTACGGGAATTATTACTGCATTTTTAACCATTTGGGTTTTCATCAAGCCCAAAACCTCGGTCCTGTAATCGTCCGGCCGTTCGCTCCAACGAATTCCACCCCGCGCAATCTTGCCACCTCTAAGATGGACGCCCTCAAAATCAGGCGCACTGATAAAAACCTCGTATAGCGGACGCGGTTTCGGCATTTGTTCGACTTTTTTACACTCAATTTTTAGCGCGATTCGCTTGTCGCTGTCTGTGTGGTAAAAATTTGTGCGGACTGTTGCCTGCAGTACATTGAGCAAGGATCTCAATACGCGATCGTGGGCAAATAGACTTACTTCTTTTAACTTTCGTTCAAAACTTGCTGAAATTTTCTCGAGCCTGGTCAAGCGTTCCGCCTGGCATGCATAATCGGCGTTTGGGTCGAATTTTGCATGAAAATACGCTACCAATAGTTTTACGAGATCCGGGTTGCTTTCCAAAGCTCCGATTATCGAACGCATTGTCGCGAATGCGTTAATTTGGCGGATGTAGCGCTTTAACGCTCGCAATAACGCGACCTCTGAAATGCTTAGTCCAGGCACTAACATCAGTTGGTTTAGTGCGTCGTTCTCCGCGCGTTCCAATAGCACTTCGGTAAGTCCTGGCAAGAAAATATCGTTAATAATGCGCTCGTCGTTTAGGCTCTCTGGAGAAGATTTAGCTCTGATGCGGAAAATATATATTTCGGCCCACACGGAGTTTTTCTTCTTGATAATAGTCGAAGTTTCGTGCTGAATTTCTAGGCCAGCATTTTCCAGATATGGCACCGTAGAGCTAATCGTTAAGCCCCCGCCAAACTTAAAGACCTTTAGATCTGAGTATTCTGCTTTGTCTTCGCGTGCCGGATGGCGCAGAGCAAGTTGTAGTGCGTTTTCGTTGCTTAGGGATTCCAGAACGCCAATATCGAAAAAAGCTTCCTCCGGTGAAGTGATCGCCTTGTAGTGCTGGGGGAATGCCTTGCTGTAGAAGGCAGCTAATTGGCCAGCGTCTACTTTGCGTTGCTCAGAACTTGCAGCGCGCAATAGAGAAAAAAGGCGATCGTCCCAGGTGAGAGTTAGCTCCGCTATCTCGCGTTGCCAAGCTAATCGATCGATCGCTAGGTTGGCGTTGTGTGTATTTGGTATAAAGTAATGAATTCTCGCAAGCGCTCCTTCGGTCTTCGCAAAGCGATATTCTGTTGATTTTGGCTCTATCCCTAAGGAACTCTCAATGAAATCTCTAATTTTAATATGAACCCCGCCAACAAATCTCTCTTCTGGCATTACCACCATCAGCGAAATTGAGCGGTTCATCGCATCGCGATAGAAATTTATCTTCGTTTCGCCTCGAGGCGGTATGCCTAAGATAATATTGACGTTTTGTCTGATGGCTTCGACGTTAAACTGTAAGAGTTCATACTTAGGTGTGGAGTCAAAAATGGAAAGAACTTCCTTATAGTCGTGGGAATTGGGCAACATTCCCTCAAGGTCAATTATTTCTTCTAGCTTGTGGCGTATAACTGGTATGGTCTCTGACTCCATCGTTGCAGTGCGAGAGGTTAGTCGGCCAAGCAGGCCGTGAATCACTATAGCGCTGCCATCGGCCGAATATGTCTTAATCAAAAGAATGTTCATCCGGTCGGATCTGCGGATGGGGCTCTTGTGCAGAGTTTTTGCAAAAGTCATGATGACTTGTTTATTGAGGATAAAATTGGCATCCTCGGTAAGGTCGTCCAGAGATGAGGAGGTTAGAATATTTGTAGAATGGAAAAGGCCAAGATCTTCCGCACGAAGTACTTCGGCAAAACATTCGCCATCATTATCTAAACGCGGTGCATTGGCGCGCCACTGCCTGTAACCAAGAAATACGAATCCACCGTTAACTAACCAGTTTAGTAGCTCGCTAATTTCTTTTGCATCGCCCTTAAGTGCTCTAGCGTGAGGGTTCTTCTCTTCTAACGACTTGGCTAGCGCTTCGGTGCGCGAAGTCATTGTGCTGTAATCGTCCGTAATGGCCAGTAAATCTCTAATGGCATAATGGAGCGAAGAAATTATTTCGTCGAGAGTGGCTTGAGATTCTATGGCATCTACTTCTAAATATACGACTGACACTTGCTGGCCGTGCTCGGTAGTAACTATTGGGTGCAACATTACGCGCGGATGACAATTGTATGTCGCAAACAGGCTAGTGATGGTGTCAACGACAAAGGGTCTATCAAGCATCGCCACTAAAAACGCAGTAACCGTTGCGCGTTCATTGTCTGTAGGGAAGCTTTGTGCTTCTAAGCGATACGGGTCAGTGCCGTTAATGAACTGCTCGAACACTGCGCTCGCTTCGTCCGCTATCAGGCCAAGTGTGACGACACTCCTATATTCGAGAAAATCCTCTGGTGCTCGCCTAAACAGAATATTAGATAGGTCTTCTTTTAAATCTAGATTCTTTTTCACGTTTTCCCTTGAGAAGCTTTTTGCAATGTGATTGTGCAACGCAATTAATTTTTCTTGCACTTGTTCACCATAAAACGCCGTACAACTGTCATCTTTCATAAAAATTATTCGTGATTATTTCTAGTAGAATTGTTTAAAATAACAGCATTAGTTACTCATGAAACCTTCTATATGACTCCACCGTTTAAATATTTGCTTTGTTATAGCAATTAACTGGTGGAGCGCAACTTATCCTCGTTCAGAAGTTAAGAGTTTGCCTGAAAGAAAAGTATACGATGGGGTTGGGTAAAAGCATAACTTTCCTTAAAGGGATAGATACAGAAGGTGGCTCTTGTCTGAGTTGAGTTCTCGTCAGGTGCCAAAATAAGCTGTAATATTAAATAGTTAACGCAACACCTCGGGGGGAATCGCGATGAGACGCGTATGGTTTGTGACTGTGTTTGTTGGCTTTTTTGCCATGAGTGGTTGTTCTATGCGGAGCAGTTATAGTTCGGAGGGGCTCATTGGTACTCTAATTGGCACAGGGGTTGGCGGAGGTTTGGGTTATTTCTTAGGGGATCAGGCGGACGTAGCCAAGGAGGGGGCAATCGCCGGTGGAGCTGTAGGTGCGGGTCTTGGGCTATTGGCTGGTGGACTGATGTATGACGATGCGCAACTATCGAGGCATGAAGTAGTTGTTCGGAAGTCCTTGCCAGTTAGCGATACTTCAAAGCAGATTGATGCAATTAGGAATCAGGTCTACGATTCGTCTAGCTGGGGAAATAACGAGACTAAATCTTGGAACGAAAGATACTTGGGCAAAAATCCGAATATTCCATATCAAGGCCCGGCATCGCCTACTTTTCGGTAGGATAATGGGCCATAATGGGCCATTCCTGAGACATATCTATAGAACTCTTTAGGCTCTCTTGTTGTTTTCTTAATTTATAGCGCCTGTGCAGGCGTGTTTTCGACTCGCCAATAGCATTCTTTACCAAACTTTTTCATAATTATTACAAATCCATGACAAGTCTTTAGTTTTCTTTGTGTAGTGTTCCCTCTGTGAGGAAGGCGAATGCCGCAAAGTAGTGCAATACGGACTGGACTTGTTTGGAGGATATTATGGCATCTATACAGATTAGCGATAACGAGCTTATCGAAAGGTTTAAAAGGGGTTGCAACGCGAGTTTTGAAGAGCTAGTTAGCCGCTATGAGACTAAGGCGCACAATCTTGCTTTGCGACTAACGCGCAATAGTGAGGATGCAGAGGAAGTGTTGCAGGACGTATTTGTGACGGTATATCGGAAGATTGCTAGTTTTGAGGGCAAAGCTAAGTTTTCTAGCTGGCTATATCGCATTACCGTTAATGCTTCGTTTATGAAGCTAAGAAAGAAAAAGCAGGACAAAAGCGTATCGTTGACTGACCTGCTACCGCAGCTCCAAAAGCAAGAAGTTGCCGACAACTTCACCTACGGAGCGCGCAGCGACTCGTTAGCGTTTAACAACGAGATAAAGATGGCGCTCGAGAGTGCCATTAATAAATTACCCGACGATTATCGCGCAGTGTTTATACTTAGGGATGTAGATGGGCTGTCAAATAAGGAAGTTGGCGAGCTCCTTAAATTAAGCATTCCCGCCATTAAATCCCGCCTGCACCGAGCTCGATTAATGCTTAGAAAGCGCCTTGTTAAATTTTACCAAGATTACAGTAGCGACACTCAAATCTTCCCCGCTACGAAACAGAGTATGCGTTCTGCCGCATAAATTAGGTTGGATCTTTTAGGCCTCATTTGTTGTCCGGCCTGAGGGGCGTGTCCGAAAACACGCCCCTTTAATAACTTCGATGAACTAGACTTGACGAGTCATCGGATTCTAGTTATTCCTAGCACTTCACATTGCATCTAAGGGTGTGTCGGACGGTATGCCCTTTGTTGGCTTTCTCTAAATAATCGTGAGTGGATAACGTAAGAATGCTGTCGCCGTCTCGTTTTTCTGAATTGTCGGTAAGAAGTTTGGGGTCGGGGAGTTCTCCGCCGTTCTCGTGCTGCGATTGCGAACTTCCTACCGATTATGCGCATCTTGCCGCTTTAAGTTTTCTGAAATATTTCATATCTGAGTTTGCTAAGTCGTTCCACGGGAGCACGACGCTTGCATTTGCAGGTAACTCTTATCACTGCCTGGGGTTTTTGAGAAGTTATCTCGGTCCTTAGCAAAAATGTGAACTTTAATAATGTTTGTTTGTCGGCAAACGACAGAGTGTTGTTTTTTTTTAACTTAACTTTGGAGGAATAATGTAATGGCTCTTAAGAATTTTCTTTTTACTTCAGAATCGGTTTCTGAAGGACACCCGGATAAAGTGGCGGATCAGATCAGCGATGCGGTTTTGGATTCGCTTCTAAAACAGGATCCCAGGAGTCGCGTGGCATGCGAGACTTTGGTAAAGACGGGCTTGGTGCTTTTAGCCGGCGAAATTACGTCAAATGGTCACATCGATTACGACACTGTAGTTCGCAATACGCTTAAAAAGATCGGATATGTTTCTGAGGATTGCGGTTGCAATGCCGACAGTGCCGCAGTTTTGGTACATATTAGCAAGCAGTCACAGGATATAGCGATGGGTGTGGACGAAAAGGACGGCGCATCTAAGGAGCAGGGAGCAGGTGATCAGGGCTTGATGTTCGGCTTTGCGTGTGACGAGACCCCAGAGCTAATGCCGCTTCCTATTTCTCTTAGTCACAAGTTGGTTCATCGCTTAGCGGACGTAAGGCGTGCCGGCATCGTAGACTACTTGCGACCGGATGCCAAGTCGCAGGTTACCGTGCACTATGAAAATGGAAAGCCAAAATGCGTCGATACAGTTGTTGTTTCTACGCAACATACGCCGGAAGTAGATCTCAGCACCATTTCTGACTTCGTAATTAAAGAAGTAGTTCGCGCGGTAATTCCAGATAGGTTTTTAACATCGGCAACTAAATATTTTATTAATCCGACAGGGCGTTTCGTTTTAGGAGGGCCGCTTGCCGATGCTGGCTTAACCGGACGAAAAATAATAGTCGATACTTACGGTGGGTATAGCAGGCATGGTGGAGGAGCTTTCTCAGGGAAAGACCCGAGCAAAGTGGATCGTTCGGCTTGTTATGCAGCTAGGTATATTGCGAAAAATGTCGTCCATGCGGGACTGGCGTCTCGTTGTGAGGTGCAGGTAGCATATGCAATTGGCGTAGCGCAGCCAGTGTCCGTATATGTCGATACTTTTGGAACTGGCAAGGTAGACGAGGAAAGAATCGTAGAACGGGTAAGAGAGACTTTTGACCTACGCCCTAGAGGTATTATTGAGGCGCTTGGTTTATTAAAACCAATATACGAGAAGACAGCTACTTATGGGCATTTTGGCCGAGAAGTCGAAGCTGATGGCAGCTTTAGCTGGGAAGGAACTGGATTGAGTCAGAAACTTCAAAACCTATTGTAGTTCGAATATCTAACCTCTACTCGGCACTCTGCTGAGTAGAGGTTAGATGGTTCGCAAAAGTTAATTTCCCAATGATCTATTTTTGCTTTGCGGCATCGGTAATTGTGCCGACTCTGCTTGACTGGCGTTAGTGAGTTTTTCAAGTTCTTTGACGTCGTCTGTCGCTATGTCGATAGCTTTGTTGTTCATGCAAAGATTAGTCTTGTAGTGAGCTGGAGTGCCATTGGCGAAGACTAAATAGTCAAATTCAATCGCAAAATTAACCCCGCACATTGCTTCATCCATAGGCGTATATATCAAGACTTGCTCTAGCTTCTGTTCGGTTTCTGTGTCGTCCTTAAATAAAGTCGTGATGGCGAACGTAACTTCTCTTTGGCCTTTTCTAAGCGGGTTTTCTCTAATTTTTTTAACGCGGCCTAGGAATACTAGCGACGCCTCATTAAAGGCCTGTTCTATCGATGCAGGTTCGGTACAAGAACACGCTAGCGCCTGAAGTGGGAGCGAGAAGGTGCTCACGCTCAGAAATAAAACGGCCAATATAGATTTCACTTACTTTTCAACTCCACAGGAGTAATTTAAATCAAACTCAGCTTCTAGATCGATATTCTTGCCTTCCGCCCCACTCTGCCCTTCTAGCTTTGTTCCCTTTAGTATGCCCTTAAGCCTTCTATCGCTTGCCTTGCCAATGTGCTCGCTAATGTTAAAAGTTCCCTTGCCCTTATAAGTTACAGAGTTATTTTGCTCATCGAAATATGAGAAATCAATCCAATCTAAGGGAATATCACCGGTTTGTCCGGTTTGAATGGCTTCTTTCGTCATCAACGTAACAGCGAGCCATGAATAGCCCGGAGATCTGAACTGTATGCCAAAATTAGCCCACATGTCGGGGTTGCAGGTTCCGTTTAGGGATGCTGAATCCTCTGCGGTGATGGCGAATTCTTGCTGCATGGCTCCTGCTACTTTAACTGTTAGCGATTTAACTTTTGTCTCTTCGCTTTCTTCTAGTTCCGCCGAATCTACAGTATTAGAATTCCTCTCTCCTCTATTGCAAGAGATAAGGCTTGATCCTATAGACAGTAGCAGCAAGATAGCTATTATCAGGCCGAAGGTGAGCTCAGTTTTTCTCATTTTCATTTATTGAGATCCTCAATTGACTATAACTAAAATATATAGCTTCACTGCTTAGTTTTTGGCAATTGCAATACTTACTTAGCGCTGATTCTACTGTAATACTATAGACAGTGCAGTTAATGTTTATAGATGGTTTTAAACTTTTGTTGAGCCAGTCATTGTATAATAGTATATCTCAAAAGGTGTTGAGCAAATTAGTGGCTTATTAAAGACAAGATTATAGAGGCGATGGATACAAAAAGAGATAAGGGTACTGATTTTGGCGGAGAGGTGTTTCTTGAGATTATCGGTGGCGTTGCTACTATTCGCTTGGGATCCACCGATAAGAGTGTATTTACACTTAAAGAAGATAGTCTTTCTTCGCTTGAAAAAGCTATAGCAGCAATAAGTGAGGCAAAAGATGTTCGTGGTCTCATAATTGTTGGCCGCAACGAAAACATCTTTTGCGCCGGCGCTGATATTAATCTAATAAAAGAGATTTCAGATCGGAAATTAGCTACGCAATTAGCTCAGAGGGGGCAAGCGGTTTTTGATAAGCTCGATGCTTTGTCTTGTGTAACTATCGCAGCTATTAGCGGAGCATGTGTTGGTGGGGGATGCGAGTTAGTGCTTGCATGTGATTATCGCATTGCTAGTGATTCAATTGTCACGAAGATTGGATTGCCAGAAATAAAGCTAGGTATTTTGCCTGGTTTTGGTGGGACTCAAAGGCTTCCTAGGTTGATTGGCTTGCCAGCGGCTTTAGATATTATTTTAAAAGGTTCGGTAGTATCGGCAGATAAAGCGGTCCAATTGGGGTTGGTGGACTTTTTGGTGCGGAATGAGGCAAGGGGCGCAAATCAGCGTGGAATGTTGGAGTTGCTGGAAGAGAAGGCTGCCGAAATAATTTTGGGGAAAAAGCGGATTGCTCGCCGACCGCTGTCGGTTAGAGACAAATTGCTCACCCATTCTGGTTTAGGGCGTGCACTTGTTGCTAAGAAGGCAAGGCAGCAAGTGCTAACTAGCACTAAGGGACATTATCCAGCGCCATTGCTCGCACTGGATGTAGCTTTGTTTGGCTTGCGCGCGGGAATGACAGTTGGGCTTAAAAGGGAGGCAGAAAAGCTGGGCGAGTTGTTGGTTACTCCCGAAAGCAAATCTCTTGTCCACGTATACATGTTAACTGATGAGGCAAGCAAGCGTTGGCGTTCGTCAAAACTCCAGCTCAATAACTCCCACGTGGCTGTTATCGGTGCCGGAACGATGGGGGCTGGAATTGCGGCATCGATGGTTATGTCTGGCTTAAGAGTGACAGTGGTTGAGCCGATTAGTGAAGTGCGTGCACGGGCGGCTTCGCTTATCGAAGGCATAGTAGGCAAGCGCCATAAGCATCGCGTAGCGGCCGTGCTTAGCAACCTCCAACTAGTTGAGAATGTGCGGAATCTTTCCAATGTCGATATAGTAGTTGAGGCTGTATCAGAAAAATTTGAATTAAAGAAGAAAATATTCGAAGAGCTCGATAGGACGTTAGACAGCAAGGCAATTTTAGCCAGCAATACGTCCTCTCTTCCCATCAGCGATTTCTCGGCCGATGTGAGTCATCGCGGTCGAATTGTAGGAATGCATTTTTTTAATCCAGTCGAGAAAATGCCATTAGTCGAAGTAGTCTGCACTAAGCACACTGATGAACGCACAATAGCATTTACGTCGGCGCTCGCAGTTTCTATGGGCAAGTATCCTGTCATCGTGAGTGAGGTTCCTGGATTCTTGGTTAATCGCATTTTAACACCCTATCTAGTTGAGGCAGCCTTCTTGTTGAAGGAAGGTTTTGGTATAGCCGAAATAGACGAACTCGCAACTTCATTTGGTATGCCGATGGGTCCGTTTCGTTTACTAGACGAGATAGGTTTAGATGTTGCAGCCGAAGTGTCTGGCATTATCGAGGACAGTTATGGTTCGCGCATGTCGGGCCCACATTACGTTGCGAAGCTACTTGCTGCAGGGCGCAAGGGGAAGAAGGGCGGTAAGGGATTTTATTTGTATGAAGATGGCAATAAAGCCGTATTAGATAACTCGGTTAGAGGCGTTCTTGAGGTGTCAGCACCTGTAGCTATCGACAGGCAGAAGAGGGCCGCTCTTACGGATAGACTTATTCTTAGGCTGTTAAATGAGGCGGTAATGTGTCTCGACGAGGAAGTTGCTGGTCTTGCTGGCCCCGAGGCAGCGGGACAAATTGATTTAGCTACAGTGATGGGTCTTGGTTTTGCGCCCTTTAGGGGTGGCATTTTGCATTACGCCAATACTGTTGGTGCCAAAGTAATACTGGAAAAGCTAACAAACTTAGAAAGAGAACACGGAGAGCGCTTTACGCCCTGCTCCGGAATTGCGGCGCGAGCTAAAAAACGCAAGACTTTTTTAGAAAGTGTTGCTTAGTGGTTCGTTCTAGTGCGATTGCGTGCCAAGTGGGTTAGTCAGTGCTAACTATTATTTTGCGCTTATTATGAGGACGATTTCGCCTTTAATGCTGTCTCGCTTGGCTAGGTTTTTTTGAATTTCCGAGGCTGGGCCGCGAAGTAGCTCTTCGTGAATCTTGGTCAATTCTCGAGCGATGAATATTTCCTTCGTTGGGTCTATCGACTCAATGTCTTTAACAGTTTTTAGAATCCTAAAGGGCGATTCGAATGTTATCGTCGTAACTTCGTTATCTATTATTTCTTTAAGTTTTTTTATGCGCTTGCCGGATTTTACGGGAAGAAAGCCTTCGAAGCAGAAGCGCGAAATTTCAAAGCCAGATAGAGAAAGCGCTGCTATTGCGGCACAGGGGCCTGGAATGCTTGTCAGCGGAATGCCCATGTCATGGCATTGCTTAATTAAGTGATAGCCCGGGTCGCTAATTAGCGGAGTGCCAGCTTCGGAGACTAAAGCAAATGTCTTGCCGCTCTGCAATTGCTCAATTATGGACTTAGTGCGGTTTCGTTCGTTATGCTCAAAGAAACTCTTTGTTGGCGTTGCTATGGAAAATTTTCGTGCAATTCTGGAAAAAGACCTAGTGTCTTCAGCTAAAATTTCATCAACTCGTGTTAGGACTTGAATTGCTCGAGGAGACAGATCTGATAAATTTCCTATAGGGGTCGAGACGACGTATAATGTGCCGGATGTTAGAAAAAAGTCTTCTTGTTGATTCATAGGGGCTTAAGGCGTTAGAGTTATAAGTATGGACGATATTATAAGAAATGTGGTTAACGAGTGGCAAGGTGGAATTCGCGTAGTCGGCATTTCTCCGCTTACGCCGGATGCGTCCTTGAGGCGCTATTTTAGAATTGCGCTAGAAGGGAGTGAATGTGTGCCGCAAACAATAGTTGCGATGGTGTTTGATTCTCTCAAATGCGCCGAAGTTGATGGTGGCGAGGTGTTAAATTGCGATGAGGCTTATGTGCGGCTTACTGAGCTGCTAAGAGAAAACTCGGTTGCTGTGCCAGAACTCTATTTTCGCAATTATGAGCCAGCTATTTTGCTGATTGAAGATTTGGGCGACAGATTACTAGCGACTGCTCTTAGGGAGAGCGTTTCAGGCGATGTGGCAGGTGGAGAGGTTTTAGGTGTAGACGCTATGTATCGCCGTGCAGTTGATGAGTTAGTCAAGATTCATAGTGTTGTTCGGCCAGCAGAACATTTTGCGTTATCGAGAAGTTTTACCAAATCGCTTTATGTAAAGGAGATGAACGAATTTAAGGATTTTCTGCAGGAAGGTGAGCAAGACAAGGAATGGATTAGTGCCTTACTGGAGGGCATATTTGAGAGCATTGCCAGTGAACTCATGGTTCAGGAAAACGTTTTAAGCCATCGCGATTTCCATTCGTGGAATCTACTAGTCGACAGTGGCGGCAACATTAGAGTGATAGACTTTCAGGATGCTTTGCTTGCCCCTCGATGTTACGATTTAGTAGCATTGTTAAACGATCGCGATACAGATGTTGGGCTTGGCGCAAGGCGGTACGATATGTTGTTGAAATATTTTTGTGAGAAGACTGCTTATGGCAGCTCGTTTGATAATGACTATAGAATGGTGTTGTTGCAGCGAGATTTAAAGGTAGTTGGGCGTTTTTTTAAGCTCGCTACTCAGCGCGGGTTGGTTTCGTACAAGCAATGGATTCCTGGGACTTTGCGTAGAATTGGCGTTTCTTTAAATGCCATTGTGCAGAACGTTGGCTGGGATACCCCGTTTGGAGATTTGCTAAACTTAGTGCAGACAAAAATAAAGTAAAATGTGCGTATGAGTGATGTAGTAGCCAATATGGAAGCCTTGGTGTTGGCAGCGGGTTTTGGAAAGCGCCTTGCCAGTGTTTCTGCTGGAAAGCCAAAGCCGCTGATTGAGGTTGGTGGTAGGCCAATTATAGATTGGAACTTGGAGCTGTTAGCGAGATGTGGTTTTAGGAAGGTGTTTGTAAATCTGCATTATGAGGCTGAGCAGTTAAAGGCTCATCTGGGTGACGGCTCGCGTTGGGGGCTCGAAATTGAGTGCTTATATGAGCCCGTTATATTGGGTACTGGTGGAGCGGTAAAGAACATAGAGACGCGTTTTAGTGGGGCACAACTGCTTACCATTAACAGCGACATACTGCTTGGTGCTGATTTCCCCTTACGGGATGTTCTTGCAAAACATTTAGGCGACGCTAGAAATCCACTTGCAACGCTTGTTTTAAGGCCGTTTAGTGTGGGAGAAGGTGATTTTACGGATATAGGCATAGATTGCCGAGCGGGTCGAATTAGCAGATTATTGAGTGGCGACTTGAAAGGCTGTGATGTAGTGGGCGGTTACATGTATGTTGGAGTCGCTGTGCTCGCTAGACCAATTTTCTCATATATGCCACCTGTGGGAATTTTTTTTGGGCTAGCAGATTATACCTTTGCCAAGGTATTAGATAGCGGAGGATGGCTAAGTTATTATATTTACAGTGGATATTTTAATGACGTGGGCACCCCTAAGCGCTTAGACAAGGCAAGGGATGATGCCAAAAATTTTTCCAACTAAGAAACACCTAAAGTTTAGTGAATAGCTGGTCGAATTACTCTTCATGGGAACTCCGTGAGATTTGGTTCTGTAATAACCAGTCTCATTTGGACTTTTTTAGGAGTAAATAGAGCAATGGACGCTCAAAGTACCGTCATCACGGTGGAAGACGGTCGCGCAGTAAGCAGCGTTAAAAGTTCGCCTACGATTACGAGGGATCACGACGTTGCGGCTGCGACATCGCGCTTTAACTCGCACAGGGACGATGCGAATGGTGTGGTGGAGGAGGATTCGGACGCGGTTAGAGTGGCGCTGGGAACCAATTCTGCTAGTGAAAACAGCAATGTAGAGAGTGTAGAGCAAGGATCGTCCTCACCTCGAGAAAGTAGTCAGACGGATAAATCTGCCGAACAAACCCTTAATGAAGCTAAGGAGCTATCTTCGGAGCTTACTGATTTGATATCTCCAAAGTCGGTTCGGTTTACCAAAGATGACGAAGGGAAGTTTCAGTTCGAAGTGGTCGACGAGAATGGCGAGATCATTCGGCAATTTCCTCCCGAGAAGGTGCTCGAAATGCGCGACAGCCTTCGCGAAAACGGTGGGATAGGACTTGTCAAGGAGATTGCCTAAGCTGAAATTATAGTAAGGTTTAGACTGTAATTTCTTCCTGCTTACACTGCAATATGTGCCTAGGAACATGTCGTTTGGATTCGCGTTGCGAACCGCGTTTGTCTTTTCCGCTAATGCCAATTGCTATAACTTTCGATTCTCCTTCTATATTCTGATAGGGCTGCCTTAGTAGGAATATACCGTTTACAAAAAGTAAGTTAAATATTTTACTTTTTGTAAATGGTATAAATATTGCGAGAAATTTCCCTTAGGTAGCGCCTTAGCTGAGGAGAGTCTTATGCCTACAATAACATTTGCGGGGTTAGCCTCGGGGATCGACACGGATTCGATAATTAAGGCCACGGTCGATGCTCGAAGAACCGCGATTATTCCGTTAGAGAACGAAGTCAAGCGCAATGAATCCGAAACTGATTCCTTGGAGGAATTTAATACGAAGCTACTTGCCTTGCAGGATGCGCTCAAGGGGTTTATGACGCTTAATGGAGGCGGCATATCCAAAACCGGAACGAGCTCAAATCCGGAGGCGGTATCGATTTCTGCAGGAAGTGGCGCTTTGACGAGTTCGACGAAAGTCAGCGTAACCAGTTTAGCCAGTGCTGCTACGTTTTCCTTTAACGACCGATTCTCATCCTATGAGGAGCCTCTCGTTCCCAATTTAGCAGGTGAGGCATCTATAGATATTGCCATAGGTAGTGGTGAATCGGCAAAGACTGTGAGCATTGCAATTGATAAGACTACTACGCTGAGCGAATTAGCTAATAAAATAAACGAAAATAGCGATATTGGTATAAGTAGCTCTATAATTAATACCTCTACGGAAGAGGCTCCCCAATATGCATTGTTAATTAGCGGTTTGAAATCTGGGACTGAGGCGGGATTATTGCAGGTCAGCGTTGCCAGTGCGATTACTAGTGAGGGGATTTTTCAGAGCTCCACTTTAGAGCAGGCTAGTGATGCTAGGTTCAATGTTTCTGGGCTCGGTGACATATCGCGTTCGAGCAATATTGTTAGTGATTTGCTTCCCGGAGTGACGTTTGAACTAAAGCAAGCTAACGCTAGCGGCGTCATGCTGAGTGTTCAAGAAGATGTTGATGCTACCGTTGCAAAATTTCAAACTGTAATAGATGCATATAATGAGCTGATTAAATACGCTCGAGAGGAGAGTAAAGTAGAGCAGGATACTGATGAGGAGGGGGAGATTATCAACGTGTTTGGCTCGCTTGCGAGAAATTCCATAGATGAGCGCGCCATTTCGGAGCTAAAGTCCGCAATTGCTACTGCAAACTCCGGCATAGCCGATAGCGAGGTTCAGATTTTTGCTGATTTGGGGGTAACGACGGCACGCGATGGGACATTGGATTTTGATAGCGAAAAGTTTAGGGAGGGTATGGGGAAGAGTCCTGAGGCAGTGGAGAAACTGCTAAACACGCTTGGCGATACTGTTGCTGGGACTAACGGCACTATTAGTCAATATACAAAGTATCAAGGCTTAATAGACGTCGCTGTCGATGCGAACAAGCGTGGAACAGAAAATTTGAACGAAAAAATAGCTCGCATCGAGCGCAACATAGATGGTGAAGTTGAAAGGCTTAGGCGCATTTTTACGAATCTGGAAACAACCATGAGCAAGCTTAACTCCGGCGCCAATGCCATTGCATCCATATTGCAGCTATAACGCTGTTTAAGGGCGTTATAACTGCCACGTCCTTAAAGCGTCGCCCCAAAAACTACCCTCGGAGCCCCTGCGTTAATACAACTTACTTAAAGTGCCGCATCTTAACATACTAAAATCACACATGCTTTCTAGTTACCAAGCTCCTTAGCGTGAGATAGTAAGAACATCGTTGCTAAATTTTTCGATAATGACTCCAGAGCTTGGAATAGCATTTAAGCAAAGGAGTTATTAGTCGTGAAGCAGTCGCAACCATTAAGAGTCGAAAACCCAAAAGTAGGTTG